>JBMSHD010000001.1:0-52525 GCA_049416425.1 Francisellaceae bacterium
GAAAAAAGAGTATTTTGATGAACATTTAATCAATAATTTACCAACTTGGGTTAAGGAAAACAGAAAAGTAATAATAACAAACAACCAGTCCACCCAGTTAAAATAATCTAAAACATTCATCCTCATCTCCTGCTTTTTAAGCTCTATAGAATAATATCTCGCAATTGCATCAACGTCTTGATGCCTATAACTTCAAGCTCCAGTTTTTTCCGGGGTTTATTGGCAAATGGCACCACGGCGCGTCTAAACCCGTGTTTCATTGCCTCATTGATACGTTCCTGGCCGTAGGGTACGGGTCTGATTTCACCCGAGAGTCCAACCTCACCCATGATGATCCAATCTTTCGGGATGGGTTTATCGTATAGTGATGATAATATGGCAGCTATCAAAGCCAGATCAATACCGGTTTCACTGACTTTAACACCACCGACGACATTGGTAAAAACATCCTTATCGCCAAGCTGTATGCCTAAATGGCGTTGGAGCACAGCAATCAACATGGCCAGACGATTTTGATCAATACCGACAGCCAGTCGTCGGGGTTGACCAAACCCGTTGTCATTGACCAATGCCTGGACTTCGGCCAAAAGGGGTCTCGTTCCCTCCCAGATGCTGATAATGGTGCTGCCGGAAACATCATCATCTGCACGGCTTAGAAATAATGCCGATGGATTTTTGACCTCTTTCATGCCTTTATCGGTCATGGCAAACACCCCCAGCTCATTGACGGCACCAAAACGGTTTTTCATCGCCCTCATCAAGCGATACCGTCCATCACTTTGACCTTCGATAAAAATGACGGCATCGACGATGTGCTCAAGCACTCTGGGACCGGCAACTTCCCCGGTTTTTGTGACATGACCGACCAAAAAAATAGCGCTGCCACACTGCTTGGCCATCTGAGTCAATCGCGCGGCCGACTCTTTAACTTGAGCCACCCCCCCCGCCGCTGATTGCAAATCTCTCATCTGCATGGTCTGAATGGAATCAATAACCAGAACTTTTGGTTTATGCTCGGCAATATAATGACAAATGGCCTCAACATCGGTCTCGCTCATCATCATCAGATCATCCATTGGCAATCCCATTCGGTGTGCCCTTAAGGCCACCTGCTCAAGCGACTCCTCTCCGGTGACATAAAGCGCCGAGTGTTCCGCCGATAATACGGTCATAATCTGCAGAAGAATCGATGATTTACCAATACCTGGATCCCCTCCAATCAGATTGACCGATCCCGGGACAATGCCGCCGCCAAGCACACGATTAAACTCTGAAAATATGGTGGCAATTCGCGGATAGGTCTCTAAAGAGACGCTGGATAATTTCTGCACCAAAGCGGGAACACCGGCATAACCATGCGACTTGATCGAATTGCTGTTTAGCGTTTCACTCAAGGTATTCCAGGCACCACACTCAGCACACTGTCCCTGCCATTTTGGCGCCATTGCTCCACAACTGTTGCAAACGTATATGGATTTCACTTTTGCCATATCATGCCTGCCCCTGTAACCCCAAAAGATAAACCTCGATCATCTTGTTGAGCCTGCGTCCGGACTCACCCAAAAATTTCAGTCCATATTTCATGTTTTCGGTAACAGACGATGATTCAAGCCAAACCACCTGAGCTTCTGTCTCAAGACATTGATCGAGTTCAGAAATCGCCACGACCAGCCTCAATCTCTGCAGATGATTGAGCCTCTTGTTCGTCTCTACAAAGAGTCCACCACCACGCACAAACGGCATATACTGCTTGTTCGCCTGCTGTTTTGTGCTCAAAGTGATATCAATACTGTCCATTGATCATCCTACCCGTTTTTCTGTTGACGCCTGCGGCGACGCTTGATGAGATATAAAATAGAAAAACTCAGACTAGAAATAACAACCGCTAACATCAGCAGTGTGATAATCCAGTGGTGTTTAAGCAGATGTGTCAATGACAGCTTCTCTAAGATAACGATAAAGGCATTGCCAAAATAATAACCCGCCAGCACAAACACCAAAACCCAGATCCAGGCACCGATGAAGTCAAACAGCGAAAATTTCCAAACCTTCATCCCCGACACCCCCATGGCAAAAGGAATAATCGTACGCAGACCATAAGCAAAACGAAAGGCGATAATCAACCAGAAACCATATTTTTGCAGCATGTTGCCAATTTTATCGACTTTAGGCTGCCACTCGGGTTTACGTTTCAGCAGTTTGGGTCCGGAAAAATACCCTGTATAGAAGAAAAAAGCATCATGAAGCAGACAACCCAGTACCGATAAAATCACAACCCACTGCAACTCAAATAATCCCATGGCGATGGCAACACCCCCCAGAATCAGAAAGGTTTCTCCTTCGATAATTGCCGCCGCAAACATAAGCCAATAGCCCCAGCTCTGCACGAGCTCTATGTGCTCTGGCGTCATCTTTTTACCTTTTGTCTTAGCTGAAGCAGCCAGGCGTCGACCAACACCAGCGCCAGCATCGCCTCAACAACAGGCACGCCGCGGATGCCAACGCAAGGATCATGGCGCCCTTTTGTCACCACGGAAACATTCTCACCATGAATATCAATCGATCTTCCCGGTACTAAAATACTGGACGTGGGTTTAAATGCCACCTGTGCTGTGATGGATTGACCTGTCGATATCCCACCTAAGATACCACCGGCATGATTGCTCAAAAAACCATTTTCTTTGGTGAGCTCATCACGATGCTCACTGCCCTTTTGAGTCACGACATCAAAACCATCACCGATAGCAACCGCTTTGACGGCATTGATACTCATCAGCGCATGTGCAATGACGGCATCAAGACGATCAAATACCGGCTCGCCAAGTCCCACAGGCACACCACTGGCCATCACCGATACCTTGGCTCCAATGGATTCTCCTTGCTTGCGAATCGACTGAATCAAGGTTTCAAGCTCAGGAATTTTTGCCGGATCCGCACAGAAAAAAGGATTTTTATTGATGATACTCTCATCGACAAAATCAAGTTCAATATTGCCAAGCTGAGACAACCAGGCTGTTATTTCGATTCCCAGCTGCTGTTTTAATAATTTCCTGGCAATAGCACCGGCGGCTACCCTTATTGCTGTCTCTCTGGCTGAGGATCTTCCGCCACCGCGATAATCACGAATACCATACTTATGATAATACGTAAAATCGGCATGCCCTGGGCGAAAACTCGTTTTAATCTCACCATAGTCTTTCGATTTTTGATCGCTGTTTTCAATCAAGAGCCCAATCGGTGCACCGGTGGTTTTGCCTTCAAAAACGCCGGAGAGAATCCTGATGGTATCGTCTTCCTTTCTTTGCGTGGTAAACTTGGACTGCCCCGGTTTACGACGATCGAGATCAACCTGAAGATCTGCTTCTGACAGCTTAAGACCGGCGGGGCAGCCATCGACGATACCACCGATTGCCGCACCATGGCTCTCACCAAAACTCGTCAGTGTAAATAAGGTACCAAAACTATTTCCCGACATCGGCTGCTCCCAGTATAAAATCCTGACGATAATCGGTAAGTTCCTGTTTTGTCAGCAAAAAAACACCATCTCCGCCGGATTCAAAACTCAACCAGGTAAACGGCACATTGGGATAGGCTTCCATCAAGGCATATTGAGAATTGCCAACCTCAACGATCAAGGTACCATCGTCATTTAAATGCTCATGAGCCTCAAGCAAAATTCGGCGAGTAATATCGAGTCCATCTTTGCCAGAGGTCAAAGCCAACACCGGTTCTTTGCTGAATTCAGATGGCATGGTGGCAAAATCATCTTCATCGACATACGGCGGATTTGAAACGATAAGATCAAATTTCTGACCGTTGAGATTTTCAAATAAATCGGTTCTAATCAAACTGAGTCGATCGCCAAGATGATGATTATTGGCATTGATTTTGGCGACCTCAAGTGCCTCTTTGGAGATATCCGCCAACACCACTTGAGCCTCGGAAAAAGCATACGCTGTGGCGATACCAATACAACCGCTGCCCGCGCAAAGATCCAAAACACGATGGACGCGATTTTCATCAATCCAAGGCGAAAAGTGATTGCGAATCAGCTCGCCGACAGGAGAACGTGGAATGATGACGCGTTGATCCACATGAAATTTCAGACCAGCAAACCAGGCGGTTTTCGTCAAATAAGGCAAGGGAATTCGCTCGACAACCCGGCGATACACCCACTTGATCACCTTCTGGCGCTCAACATGCGTCAACTTGGCATCAAGTATTCGATCGTCAAAATCCAGCGGTAGATAGAGTGCCTGCAACACCAGATGAACCGCTTCATCCCAGGCAGAGTCGGTACCATGACCATAATACAGATTGGCCTCATAAAAGCGTGAGGAAGCCCATCTTAAATAATCACGAATAGTTTCAAGATCGCCTGCCAGGGCATCTACATTAATTTCGGCTTCAAATGCGTCGTTCATCGTTATCCTCTCTTCCAGCTGGTTCCATGAACCGAATCTTCCAGTATTACCTTGTGTAAAGCCAGCTGTTCACGAATAGCATCGGCTTTGGCATAGTCTTTATTCTTTTTGGCCTCGCTACGCTCAGCAATAAGCCCCTCAATCGCATCACTTGACAGATCAGAGGTGATTGCTGCTGCAAAATAGGCATCGGCATTTTCATTAAGCAGACCGAGTACATCCGCTAATTTTAGCAGCAAATGCATATATTTTCCGGCCGTTTCAAGAGCGCCCTCTCGATATCGATTAATCTGTTTTGCCACAGAAAAAAGAACTGGCAAAGCCTCAGGCACATTAAAATCATTGTCCATGGCTTTCTCAAACGCCTCGATATACTCTCTATGATCTTGCGGGAGCTCGTGGATCTCCTTAATGCCTCTTATCGCCGTATACAGACGATCAAGTGCTGCTTTAGCCTGATCCAGATTATCCTTGGCATAATTGAGCTCACTGCGATAATGACCCGAAAGAAGAAAATAACGAACCACTTCAGGTTGATATTTCGATAACACCTCTTTAATCGTGAAAAAGTTTCCCAATGATTTAGACATCTTCTCTTTATTAACCTGTACCATGCCCGAATGCAGCCAATAACGCGCAAACTGACAACCATTGGCCGCCTCAGACTGGGCAATTTCATTTTCATGATGCGGAAATTTAAGATCTGAGCCACCGGCGTGGATATCAAAGGTATCGCCAAGAATAGCCTTTGACATCGCCGAGCATTCAATATGCCAACCCGGACGGCCATCTCCCCATGGTGACGACCAGCTTGGCTCATGCGCCTTAGCCGCCTTCCACAGCACAAAGTCCAATGCCGATTCTTTGTCTTTGGCGACCTCTACTCGTTCACCATGTCTAAGGGCATGAAGATCCTGTTTGCTCAGCCTGCCATAATCGCTAAATTTCTCAACACGATAGTAAACATCTCCACAAGCTGTGACATAGGCATAACCTTTATCGATCAGACTCTTGATCATGGCGATCATCGGATCGATCGTCTGTGTTGCCCTCGGTTCAAAATCGGGACGAAGCATATTTAAACGATCATAGTCAGCATACATTGAGGCGATCGTGCGTTTAACCAGCTCGGCGGTTGATATCCCATCTTCATTGGCACGTTTGATAATCTTATCATCAATATCGGTAATATTTCTGACATAGGTCAGTGCATAACCTTTATAGCGAAAATAACGCGCAATATTGTCAAAGGCAACAAAGGTTCGGGCATGGCCAATATGACAATCATCATAAACCGTCACACCACAGACATAGAGTTTGATTTTATTATCTTCAAGCGGCTGAAAGAGCTCTTTTTTCCCCGACAGCGAATTATACAGTTGAATCATAGAGTTTATGGTGTTTAAATATTATAGCGCTTATATTACCACTCACATCGATCTCTTTAAACCCTTTTATCCGGCTTCTTTCATCTTATCTGGCTTCTGATCATAAACCTTAAACAGGAAAGGGATAAATAAGCTGCCCCTTAAGTTACAGCGTCTGCCTATAGCGTTTGATGCAAATGATGCCAACAACAAGAAGAAACAGCAAAATCGGCCAGATTTCATCGGCGGTCAATCCGAGCCCATTTCCTTTAAGCACGATGCCGCGGATAATTCGAAGATAATGCGTCAGCGGTAGAATCTGTCCTAGTTTTTGCGCCCATAATGGCATACCGTAAAATGGAAACATAAAACCCGAAAGCAATATCGATGGCAAAAAGAAGAAAAATGTCATCTGCATAGCCTGAAGTTGCGTCTTGGCGATGGTTGAGAAGGTAATACCGACTAAAAGATTGGCGATGATAAAAGGAAAAGTGGCCATCAAAAGCAGCCAGATGTTACCGAATATGGGAATGGAGAACAACACAACCGACGCTAAAAGAATCAAAATCAGCTGGGCATAACCGATGAGAATATAAGGTGTGATTTTCCCTAAAATCACCTCCAAAGGGCGCACCGGTGTCGCCAGCAATGCCTCCATCGTACCAAGTTCACGCTCACGAGTGATTGCAAGTCCTGTCACCATCACCAGTGTCATCGTCAATATTACCCCAGCCAATCCCGGCACGATATTGTACTGGGTAATCTCCTCGGGATTGTATTTGTTGTGAATAATAACGTTGAATGCCGGAGTCTCAGAGCGAAGATAATCCAGTCCATTTTGTCGAAAATCTCGCTCATAAACCCGGTACACCAGGGTATTAAGCGCATTAATAGCGGCACCTGAGGCCGATGGATCCGTGCCGTCAACGATGACCAATACATTCGGTTTTTGACCGCGAATCATCAAGCGCGTGAACCCTGCGGGAATCTCGATGATAAACTGAGCCTTTGCCTGTCGCATCTGATTGTCGGCCAGCGCCGGTGATGGATTTATCGCCGTGATCTTGAAATACGTCGATTTCTGCAATGCCGTGACAAGTTCACGGGTTTGTGGCGTGTTGTCTTCATTGATCAATATCGTCGGCAGATGTCTGGGATTGGTGTTGATGGCAAATCCGAATAAAATCAACTGAATCAGTGGAATGCCGAGAACCATAGCGATGGTGATACGATCCCGTGACATGTGAATAAATTCCTTGATCACAATGGCAAAAAAACGTTGAAAACAAAACAGGCGACTCATGAGAAGTTATCCTTGTTCTGCTGCATCAGGTGAATAAATACATCTTCCAAAGAAGGTCTGATCTGCTGCCACTGATAATGCCTGGAATATCGATTGATGATGACACTTAGATCATTCTGTTTTTGCGCCGAGACGTGAAGATCTAATCCAAATGCCGAAACTTGAGCAATGATCGGCTCTTGCTTTAGCTTCTCGACCAGCGCCGATAAATTTTTACCTCGCACCACCCAGGTCTGAAGATCGGCAGAATCGACGACCTCTTTATTACTGCCTTTGACTAAAAGATTGCCATAGGCGATATAGGCAAGTTTATTACAGCGTTCAGCTTCATCCATGTAGTGAGTACTAACCAGCGTGGTAATGCCTTCTTCGGAAAGCCTGAATATCTCATCCCAGAAGTCGCGCCTGGCCTTCGGATCTACCCCTGCCGTCGGCTCATCCAAAAGCAAAAGAGCTGGATCATGAATCGTAGCGGCTCCCAATGCCAGCCTTTGTTTCCAGCCACCTGAGAGGTTGCCGGCCAACTGTTTTTTTCTGGCCTGTCCAATCTCCAGCTGTTCAATCGTTTTTTGCACCTTGTCTCTGCGGTCTTTAACGTCAAAAAGTCGGGCAAAAAAATCCAGATTCTCCTCGATGGTCAGATCACCATAGAGTGAAAAGCGCTGCGTCATATAACCAACTTTCCGCTTAATTTCGGCACCTTGTGTTAAAATGTTCATACCAAGACAACTCCCCTGACCTGAGTCAATCGATAAAAGACCACAGATCATGCGTATCGTCGTGGTTTTGCCTGAGCCATTGGGCCCCAAAAAACCATAGATATCGCCTTTTTCAACTTGAAGCGACACATTATTGACCACTTTTCTACCATAAAAACTTTTATTCAGATTTTCGACATCGATAACCAGCTCACTCATCGCTCTGCCCTCCAGATATATCGACACTCACGGGTTGCCCGGCATGCCAACCCTGTTGACTATCAATTTTAGCTTCTATCTTATAGCTTAGATCTCCTCGAGTCGACTCGCTGTAAATAACCGGAGGGGTGTAGGCGGCCTCCGGTGAAATATAGTCGATTTTAGCATTAAATGAATGCGTAATTCCATCGACGTAAAAAGGAATGGATTGACCCAAATGAATGAAAGACAGCTGCTTTTCACTGACATAAAATACCAGTTTGACTTGACTGGGAATCAACAATGACAGTACCGGCTGGTAACTTGAGACCTCCTCACCCTTCCAGTAATAGGTATCAAATACCATCCCTGACTCAGGCGCGGAGATGGCTGTTTGAGACAACTGCCAGGCAGCCAGATTTTCCGATTGCTCCGCCGATCTCATCGATGCCTCTGACTGCTTAATCTGCTTATCACGTCCGGCCAGTTTATAGGTTAAAAGTGTCGCCTCCAGGCTTGTGACTGCGGCATCGGCCTGGTCGTATTGCGATTTATCAAGATCATAGTCGGATTGAGAAATACTGCCACTTTTAATCAGACTCGCAGCTCGCCGATAATTCGCCCTTGCATAAGCAAGATCGGCTTTGGCTTTGACAATCTGGGCTTCAATCTCATCGATATAAGGCTGGCGTTTACCGGTTAGCAGATCTTCATAGGCCGCTTTAGCCGCCTCAAAAGCATATGTTCTGGCTTTTTTCTCATATCGATAGGATTCCGGATCGATTTGAAATAACAGCTGTCCCTTTTTAACCATCTGACCCTTTGCAACATCCAGTGAAACCAGGCGACCACCACTCGATGTTGAAATATAGCTTAGATTCGCCTCAACATAACCCGGGATAACGTTCTCATCATGCTTTGCTGACAACATCAAATAAAAAAGCATTGCCACCACCGCAACGATAACGATAAGACTGATAATGATTTTTTTTGTTATAATCCATTTTCTCATGTTTGATTCACCTTTATATTCGATTTTTTGATTTTATTAATAAATCAATATTGTTCATCATTAAACATCGTTGATAGAAAACAGCACAACATCAACGGGTCAAGCGCCCTGGTCTTATAATCAACAGCATAGTCTTTTTTTCATTTATCAAAGAGGAATGATTGCATAAAAATCAAATTAAATCAATCGATTGACTTTCCTTCTTATTGTCTTCATTCACCTAAATTTGCCGGTCGCGTTCCTTTTGTAAAATGAATGGCAGAGCGTTGAGGTTTCCTTACTGTCATTTGAATATCCGTTATTTTGGATATACACTCATTACTAATAGCAAACCCATCCGCCCGAAGCAGACGTCTGATAAACACGGTCACCTAAGAGAGATGATATGATTCAAAGTTTCAACGATCACGCCGCCAATGAAAGAACCTATCTGGCCTGGGTTCGAACCGCCATCGCCTTAATGGCATTTGGTTTTTTAATTGAAAAATTTGACATCTTCCTGCGCGTCATGGCAAAGGGAGTGGGCATGAAAACACAAAACTTCATGTCTCATTCTGCCGAGGCCATCGGTATTGTGCTAATGGTGATCGCCGCTACTATCATCATCGTCTCTTCCATTCGCTTTGCCATCAACAGGCGGCTTATCGCTTCTCAAACCGTCTGCCACTATAACACCCGTTTTCCTGATATTTTTCTGGGTGTGCTCTTGACAACCATTACCATTTTCATGGTGATTTACGCTGTCTATGTTCTCAGCTGATCATCATTTGTTATCGCTGGTAATCTGCCTTGTTATTGACTATATTTTATTCTACCCTTGCCATAAGATCTGCCTTTATGACCGATGTGAAAAACACTACACAAAAAACCCTGTCACAGCTGATGTTCTGGCTGTACATCGTCATAGCCGCAGGCCTTTATTTTCTAGCGCTGTGGCTGCCATTCGGTCATTTTAGTCCAGCGGGAAAACATGCCTTTGCCGTATTTTGTGTCGCCACCTTCCTCTGGATTACCAATATATTTCCCATTGCCATAACCGGTATTGTCGTGTTGTTCTTACTGCCCATAACCGGCGCCATCTCTTCAACTGATGTCTATAGCTATTTTGGCAATTCCGCCATCTTTTTTGTGCTGGGTGCTTTTATTTTGGCCTCCCCGGTTATGCGATCAGGTCTCTCCAGACGCATTGCCATCAAAATCATGATCCGCTTTGGCAAAGGTCCTAAACGACTGTTATTTTCCATCTTTTGTCTGTCGGCATTGCTCGCCTTTATTATCAGTGAACATGCCGTCGCTGCCATGATGTTACCAATTGTGCTCGAAATTCTTAAATACATCAAGAGTCAAAAAGGCAGTCATTTTGGCTTTGCCACTGTAATGGCCATGGCATGGGGAGCCATGATTGGAGGTACGGCAACACTCTTAGGTGGTGCAAGAGCACCATTGACATTGGGGATATTGAGCGACACCTATGGACAAAATCCCATTTTAAGCCATTACAGCTATATTAGCTTTCTCGATTGGACGATCTGGGTGATTCCTATCGTCATTGCCACTCTATGCTTTGCCTTTTTATCGGTCTATCTGATTGTACGAAAAAGCAAAGTCGACATTTCAGAGGCTCGCTTAAAGCTCATTGAACAAAATAAACAAATCGGTCGCATCACTCGCCGCGAGGTCTATACGCTTTTAGTATTAATTGCCACGGTTAGCATGTGGGTGTTCTATGGCACCAATTGGGGACTGGACTGGATAGCACTCATGGGCGTGATCCTGGCTTTCTGTTTTAAAATTACGCGATGGGAAGAAGTCGAAAAAGATGTTCACTGGGGCATCTTCATCATGTATGGCAGCGCCATCGCTTTGAGTGTTTCACTTAAAAATACCGGTGCCGCGCAACAGATGGTCGAGTTTATTATACAATATGGTCGTTTCTCCCCCTTGATGATCATGATTATGCTGATGATCCTGGCCTTTATCTTAACAGAGATTATGAGCAATGCCGCCGCCGTCGCCGTATTATTGCCTGTAGGGCTCGCTTTGGCGCCACAATTTGGCATTGATCCTAGAGCCATTGCCATTGTTATTGCCACCTGTGCGGGACTGACCTTTATGCTGCCTGTCAGCACACCCGCCATGGCACTGGCCTTAAACAGCAAATACGTGAATCAAAGACGTGTTCTGTTATGGGGACTATGGCTTAAATCTGTGAGTTTCATTGTAGTTCTTGTCACCATTTTGCTCTACTGGCCACTGATCGGACTGTCTTTTACCCTTAATTAAACATTGCCATAAACCGATTATCCTCAGTAAAATAGGGAATGATTTCACGTTTTACTCTCCATCATGAATAAGACACTAAAAGACATTCTCAACTTGTTAAATACAAAAGACATCATAAGCGGTGATGAGCTTGGCAGACACCTTAATATCACGCGCGCCGCCATCTGGAAGGCGATCAGGCAGCTCAATGAACAATACCATTGCCAGATCGAAAGCATCAAAGGTAAAGGCTACAAGCTCACTCATCACTTCTGTTTTCTTAATGAAAATGAAATCCTTGAGGGTATTGATCGCTCAACTATTGTGCTGTCTCTATTTGACACCCTGAACTCAACCAATGATTATCTCAATAAACAAAAGAATAACGACGGGAAATATCAGCTTTGCATCAGTGAACATCAGTCCGCCGGCAAAGGACGCTTTGATCGACGCTGGCATTCGCCTTTTGGTCAGAATATTTATCTGTCATTAAAGAGCACTTTATTTAGCGATGTCAGCGAGCTCTCGGGGCTGAGCCTAGCAACCGCCGCTGTTATTGCCGATGGTTTAAAAACGATCTATCCAACGCTTGATATCGGTATCAAATGGCCTAACGACATCTATCTCAATCATAAAAAACTCTCGGGCAATCTCACCGAGATTAAAGCAACGTCCAATCTTCAGACCGAAATCATCATCGGTATCGGCATCAATGTCAACACCATGGAAGATGCCCGCAATACGATCAGCCAGCCTTGGATTTCTCTGGCGCAAGCGCTAGGACATCAGGAAGATCGAAATATCATTATCAATCTGCTGTTGAAACGATTGATTCAGATGCTTGAGATCATTGAAAAACAAGGTTGTTCCACTTTCCTTTCACTCTATCGACATTTTGATTTTCTCAAAAATAAAAAAATAACACTGCATCTGCCCAATGGCAATACCGTCACAGGCATAGCCATTGGCACCAATGAACGCGGTCTCATAGGCCTAAAAACAGACAATGGCATTGACTATTTCTCATCAGGAGAGGCCTCCATTGATAAATCATTCATCTAGTCCCGTTTAACAAAAAACCTGTCTCTACCATTTCAGCTATTTTTTCTTATGTGCCAATAAAAGGCTTGACATCTATTTTCAATAGTGAAAACATAGTCATATTAACAATTATTCATGTTTTAATATGATAAAATCCGAGGATATTCAAACCCTGAAGATACTGACTGAAATCTGTCGCCTGATGGGGGATGGAAATCGACTGCGAATCCTTTACTTATGCATGGAAGAACCTCATTCCGTTGGTGATATTGCCAAGAGACTTGAGATGTCACAGTCACTCACCAGCCAACATCTTCGATTTTTAAAGGCCGCCAGACTGGTTGAGAGTGAACGTCGAGGTAAACAGGTCTTTTATGCGCTTTATGATGAGCATATTCGCTGCATCTTGAATGATATGTATCAACACTGGTCCACCGATGATCATTAAGGAAACTATTATGTTGGAATATAAAATTTATGGCCTGGACTGCGCCGAAGAGGTTGCCATGTTAAAATCGGCACTTCTGCCTTATATCAAAGATGAAAATCTGCTCAATTTCAATCTTTTGAAGGGAAAACTCTCTATCGATAACCGTGATCAGTTTTCAATAAAGCTTATCGAAAAGAAGATTAAATCCACAGGTCTCCGTGCCGTTTTATGGCAAGAATATGAAGCCAGTCAAACCCAAAAAACCACGCTCTGGCAACGCCATCAGCGCTTGATCTTAACCATTATCAGCGGCCTGAGTTTACTGATCGGTTTTGTCATTCATGGTTACAACCACGGCTATACTCATGCTCTGCTGTCAAATGATGCCACAATGAGCGGCATGCCCAACAGCGCCATTTTATTTTACCTTTTATCACTTATTATCGGCGGCTGGTATATCTATCCGAAAGCCTTCAATGCCGTCAAACGACTTCGGGCCGATATGAACCTGCTTATGACTGTCGCTATCATTGGCTCCATCTTTCTTGGACAGTGGCTGGAAGCGGCGATGATCGTATTTCTGTTTTCCATCGCCATGTTGCTAGAGAGCTGGAGCGTCTCTCGTGCTCGCGCCGCCATCGGCAAACTATTTGAACTCACACCCGAGGTCGCCGAGGTCTTCTGTCCACATCACGGTGATATCGACTTAAAGCCAGTAGTCGAGATCAACATCGGCGCCATCATCATCGTCAAACCCGGAAATCGCATTCCTTTGGATGGTGAAATTATTGAAGGAACAAGCTTTATCAACCAGTCGCCCATTACCGGTGAGTCAATGCCGGTTGAGAAGAAAACCGGGGATAGCGTTTTTGCCGGCACCTTAAATGAAGACAGCCTGATTAAAATACGTGTGACAAGACTCGCTCAAAATTCAACACTGGCCAAGATTATTCAACAGGTTGAGATGGCACAGGCCAAAAAAGCTCGCTCCGAGAAATGGGTAGAACAGTTCGCTAAATATTATACGCCATTGATGATTTTGCTGGCAATATTCATTGCCGTGATACCGCCGCTGTTTGGCGGCAGCTGGTATAACTGGTTTTATGAGGCTTTGGTCATCCTGGTCATCGCCTGCCCCTGCGCTCTGGTCATATCAACACCCGTTAGCATCGTCTCGGGATTGACAGCCGCGGCACGAAAAGGGCTGTTGGTTAAAGGCGGTGACTTTCTGGAACGTGCCGCCAGCATCAAGGTCATTGCCTTTGATAAGACCGGCACCATCACCGAAGGCAAACCCAGACTCAAGCGTCTTGTCAATATTTCAACAAAGCATGATGATAAAACACTGATGCAGATCGCCTGGGCACTGGAATCGGGCAGCTCTCATCCTCTGGCTCATGCCGTTATTGATTTCGCTGAAAACAATGCTATAGAGTCACCCCGTCAGGCACTTAATCTAACGACGATTAAAGGCAAAGCTGTCACCGGAGAAATCAATGGCGATCATTACTGGATCGGTTCTCATCGCTATATGCATGAACTTCATGCTGTCGCCGACAATGGTGATGATAAAACCTTCCATGATACGATTTTGCAATTGGAAAACAGCGGACACAGCCTGCTGATTCTAGGGCAGACTCGGCATATTCTTGGTCTTTTTGCCGTAGCGGATGAATTAAGAAATAGTAGTAAATCCGCTATTTCGAAGTTAAATCAACAGCATATTGAGACAGTATTGCTCACCGGCGACAATAAAGGCACTGCCATGCAAATTGGTAAAGAGGCAAAAATACACAACATTAAAGCCGAATTATTGCCCGAGGATAAAGTCGATGCCATTGAAAGTCTTAGATCTCAATATCACACCGTTGCCATGGTTGGTGATGGTATCAATGATGCTCCAGCTTTAGCTCGCGCCGATATCAGTTTTGCCATGGGTAAAGCCGGCAGTGACGTCGCCATTGAATCGGCCGATATCGCGTTGATGTCTGACGATTTAAATAAGCTGCCCTGGCTTGTCAAACACTCAAAACGGGTAATGCGCATCATTAAACAGAACATCACCTTTGCCCTTGGGCTTAAACTGATTTTTATCATATTGGCTTTGTTTGAACTGGCTACGATCTGGATGGCCATCGGTGCCGATATGGGCGCCTCTCTTCTGGTTGTATTTAACAGCCTAAGACTTCTAAGAGATAAGAAAATTCCTCAACTACCGACTACCAAGTGTCAATCAAGCAGTCATAACCATAAAACAGATTGCTGCAAGGCATAGTCACGTCAATCACTTTTATTCTGATAATTCATCCAGCTAATAATCCTCGAGATTTAAGATCAGATCGGCGAAGAATTTAGAAATGAATCCATATGGAAAAAAAGCTGTTTCTCGCACCAAATGGCAATGGCTTGGAATATGAAGCGATAGGTTACAGATTAAAGATGGCGTTAAAGAAGCATGAGGCACACGCCCCTTCTATTTCCACTTCTGTCATTATAAATGTCTTTAAATAGACGGCAGCGGTTTGGTGGCGCAAAATTTAAGGCAGCTTGCTTATTTTCCCAAATCAGATGACTGACTGCCACCTCGATTCAAAATGAGATTCTTAAGCATCGTATAGCCCACCATCGCCAATGGTGCAAGGTAGACCCAGTAGACGATGTGCCCCGCAACCTCAATCTCAAAATTGTTGAAATAATACACCGCTGTCAATGTGGCAATAAAGAGAATGCAAGACAGATAAAAGATCAGATTGGCTAGGATATTGAGTTTTTCGCGCATCGTTTATTTGTATTTTTGCATACTTTGCCGCGGATTATACGTGAAATAATGTGCAATTGATAGCTCTAGAATCTGAATATCCGCTAAACTAAGACCTTGTATTCACAGTGACCGTTGCCGAAGCTCCGACTCGAAGCGGAGGCAGTTTCTCCAAAAGCGACTTATCGATAGCAATTTTCACCGGAAAACGCTGAGTGACTTTGACCCAGTTACCCGTGGCATTCTCAGGTGGCAGCAATGAAAACACACTGCCGCTGCCATGGCTGATGCTTTGAATTTTTCCCTTTATCACTAAATCCGGATACATATCGAGCACGATCGTCGCTGCTTGCCCCGGGCGCATAGCCGACATCTGTGTTTCTTTGTAGTTGGCATCCACCCAAATCATGGCATCTTCCACCAGCACAAACAGGTTATTCCCCGCATTGATCATCGATCCTTTACGCAATGAGAAATCGGTAATATAGCCATCCGCAGCCGCATAGACCCTGGTATAGCTTAAATTCAATTGCGCATCGGCTAAAGCAGCTTCTGTGGCGGCAATTTTTGCCTTTTGCACCATAAGCTGCTTCTGTTGCTCGGAAATCGATGCCTTTGCCGCGGCAACATTGGCGATAGCAACATCCAGATCACCCTTGACCTCATCCCCCTCCTCTTTAGTTGCTTGCCCCTGATACACCAAAGGTTCGATACGGTTTGCCTTTTGCTGTGCCACAAATTTTTGAGCCTGGGCTTGATCCAGTTTTGCCTCTTGCAGCCGAACATTGTCTTTAATGGCATCCACCTGACGTTTTTCAAGTTCAAGATTTGCACGTGCCTGATCGAGCGCATACTGGTAAGCCTGAGGTTCAATGCTAAATAGTAGCTGACCTTTTTTCACCCGCTCATTATTTTGAACATCAATAGTTTCCACCTTACCACTGACTTGTGCTGCTACATGGACAATATCCGCATTGACATAGGCATCATCCGTGGAAGGATAGATATCATTATGGCGAATATAGAGATAAAATCCCAGACACACAAGAAGCAAAACGACAATGGTAATACCATATTTCAATGCTTTATGATTTGCTTTTTTTCCATTGGCACCGACCTCTGGCTTCATCTCACCGTCTTTATCATCCTGCTGCATTACAACATTCTCCTTGTTAATCTATATTATATCCAAGCGATTTTAAAGCACGATCATCATCAGACCAACCTTCTTTGATTTTCACCCAAAGTTGCAGAAATACCTTTTTATCGAGCATACGTTCAATATCCTTGCGCGCATCAGTACCAATTTTTTTCAATCGCTGCCCTTTAACACCAATAACCATAGCCTTCTGCCCCTTGCGTTCAACCAGAATAGCCGCCTGAATATCAAACAGGTCTTTATCGACATTGTATTTACAGGCTTCAATTTCCACGGTGAGCTGATAAGGCACCTCCTGACCAAGACTACGCATCAGCTTTTCACGAATGATCTCGGCGATTAAAAAGCGTTCACTGCGATCGGTAATCTGATCTTCGGCAAAGAAAAAATGGTCACTGTCAGGCAGATAGTCGCAAACCATGCACTCTAGAGCACGGATATGGTGCCCCTGTTTGGCAGAGATCAGAAAACTGGCGGCAAAAGGATAATTCGCCAAGACCCTCTGTTCAAACTGCTTAGCCTCATTTGAACCATACAGCTGATCAACCTTGTTAATCACAGCGATAACCGGCACATCAAGCCCCTGCATTTTTTGAACGATCCAGTCCTCGGCTTCCGTCCACTTGCCAACCTCAACCACAAACAACACCACATCAACATCTCTCAATACACTGGATGCCGCCTTATTCATAAAACGATTGATGGCTCTTGGTTCATTCTGATGAAGCCCTGGCGTATCAACATAGATAAACTGCGCCTTTTCTGTGGTTTTGATTCCGGTAATTTGATGCCGGGTGGTCTGCGGTTTTCTTGAGGTGATACTGACCTTATACTGTAATATATGGTTTAAAAGTGTTGATTTTCCAACATTGGGACGCCCTACAATGGCAACATAACCACATTTTTTCATAAATTATGCTATTGATCGATTATTCTTGTGACTATTGTAATGGGATTTGACTGACATGTCGATCAACAAACAAAGCTAACCGATCGATCGCTTCATCGAGTATCGGAATGTCAAAGGCACAGGACAGGCGCATAAACCCAGGCATGCCAAAACTCATCCCCGGCATCACCGCCACGCCATTTTCCTCCAACAGCGTCAATGCAAACGCCAGATCACTCTGAAAACCACATCGATCAATCAGTGCTCGAATATCGCAAAACAGATAAAAACTCGCCTCCGGCAGTCGACAGTCAATGCCTGAAATTGCCTTTAACCGATGATAAACAAACTCGGTTCTCTGGCGATAACATGCCAGCTGATTTTTGATATCTTCACGTTTAAGCTGTAAGGCCGCAACAGCAGCACATTGAGAAATCGTTGACGCCGCGGTAATAGTCTGTGACTGAAATTTAACAATCGCTTCAATCACATCCGCGGCTCCCAATACATAACCAACTCGCCAGCCCGCCATGGCATAGCTTTTTGACACGCCATTGGCGATGATATAGCGATCGCTTAACTCCGGATAATTTTGAATCAGACATCTTGGCGGCTGCTGCCAATACAACAGATCATAAATATCATCGGCAATCAACCATAGATCTTTAAATTCTCTGGCAATCTCGGCAAGCACGTTTAGCGTCGATTCATCATACATCATGCCGGTCGGATTATGTGGCTGATTGAGAATAACAGCCCGGGTCTTTGCATTGACAGCTGCGCGCAATTTAACACCATTGGGCTGAAATCCATGTTCGGCATCTCCAGGGACAATCACCGTCTTAGCGCCACACAACTTGATCATGTCAGGATAGGATGTCCAATAAGGAGAGAAAACGATGACCTCATCCTCTGGATCAAGCACACATTGTAAAATACTGTAAAGGCTGTGTTTAGCCCCCGTTGTGACACAGACTTCATCAAGGCTGTAATCCAGTCCGTAATCTCTGTTATAGCGTGCTATAATCGCCTCTTTAAGCTCACTGATGCCGGCAATCGGACTGTATGTTGTTCGATTATCATCAATGGCCTGCTTAGCAGCGGCTTTTGCCACATCAGGAGAAGGAAATCCAGGTTCGCCAACGGCCAGCGAAATAATATCTCTCCCTTGCTCTTTAAGTCTTAACGCTGCTTTGGCCATCATCGCTGTCTGTGAAGGGTCTATTTGTCGTATACGATCACTGATTCTTTCTCTCATATTCTTTATTTCCTTTTTTATAGGCTTCTATCGTATCCTTGATGATTTTCACCAGGCGTTCATAAGCCTGAATCACAAAAAGATTACGTAGATCTCCGTTTTTAAGCCGCCATTCCAAAAGTGACAAGGCCTCTTTAAGTACAGGGGTTCCACAATAACTTGCCGCACCGTGGAGTTTATGGGTCAGCATCAAAAGTGCCTGGCTGTCTTTACGGTTATAGCTGTCAACGATCTTCTCAAGCTCACCCGGCAGCTGAGCCATCAAAAGCATCAGCATCTCCATGGCAAATTCATGATTTCCCGAGGCCAGTCTGGAACCGGATTCGAGATCAATTAATTTCTGTGAGGATACCATAGAAATATCGCTTTCTGCTACTTTATTTACGCCATTGATACCTTGTCGGTCGCAAAGATACTTCGCTAACAAATCCCTGATTTTTTGCTCATTGACAGGTTTGACTTCGACATCATCAAAGCCATAGCGAATAAGATTTTGCATATTATCTGAATAGGTATCTGCGGTCACGGCAATCACCGGCACCCTCTTATATGAATCACTCTGTCTTAAATTACGAATAAATTCAATACCGTCCATGCCCGGCATCTGCACATCGGTCAGCACCAGATCAAAAGAATGATGTCTTGCCTCCTCCAGTGCATCAAGTGCATTCGTCTTATCGATAACTCGACAATTTGCATTTTCAAGTAATATCTTTAACAGTTTCAGATTGATCGGATTATCATCGATAATCAAAACGTGAGGTGATTGATCAGAAGTCAACGACCCAGGCGCCGCTATTTCTTCGAGCTCATCTCCACTGTCGGCTTTATCCTGAAATATTGCCTTTAATTTACCGACTCTATAAGGCATCGGCAGCACGTAATCGATCAAAGCCACTTTGTGATACTCCGCCAATTGATGCTCACTCTCATTGGCAAGCAATATGATCTTTGCTCGGCTGAACCCTTTTAAATCCATGATCAATGACTGATAATAACCGCCAGGTGGTGGCGGCTTGTTGATTATCAGAAGGATATAATCATAATCTTTATGGGTAGCGATCTCATCGATCAAAGCTGATTCCTGATCAACTATCATCACCTGGCATCCAAGCTGTTGCAGCAGCTTAACCATACCCTGACCGGCCAGCACGGTTTTATCATAAACAATGACTTTATAGGGCAATGACCTCAGTTTACGATCCCAATTTCTATCGATAGTTGCCATCTTAAGATTAAATGTAATAGAAAAAACGGCACCTTTGCCTTCCTGGCTTTCCAGCTCGATTCTCCCTCTCATCGCTTCGATAAGATTCTTGGCAATCGTTAAACCCAACCCGGTTCCACCATATTTTCGACTGGTTGAAACATCTGCCTGAACAAAAGCCTTAAACAAATTTCGCTTCTGCTGCAGGCTCAACCCAATTCCTGTGTCTTTAATCCGTGCTTTGACCGTCAAGATGTCATGATTAACTGAAGCGGTCATCACCTGCACCGAGACTCCTCCTTTTTCGGTAAATTTCAGGGCATTACCAACGAGATTCATAAATATCTGAGATACTCTCAACTCATCACCGATGACAAATTCAGGCAGATCCGGATCGATATAGAGATCAAAATCGATCTCCTTGACGATGACTTGTGGTCGAAACAGCATAATACTGTTCTCAATAACATCGACAAGGTTAAATCGACGTTCTTCAAGCTTAAGATTACCGGCCTCAATTTTTGAAAAATCAAGAATATCATTGATGATTTCCAATAGTTGTTTTGAAGATTGCTCAATGGTTGTGACATACTCCTGCTGTGTGCCATCCAACTGACTTCGCCTCAGAAGGTCTAAAAAACCGATGATACCATTGATAGGGGTTCGAATCTCATGGCTCATATTGGCAAGAAAATGACTTTTAACCTGGCTTGCTGCGATGGCTTCTTTTCGGGCTATATCGAGCTCGATATTCTGTATTTCGATAGTTTCAAGCGTCTGCCTTAAGTCAGCCGTTGCCTGCTCGATACTGACCTGCATCTCATCACGGGAATTTCTCAAATTCGTCGTCATCTTATTGATTCCGCCCTCAAGAATTTTAAGCTCACCCGGTGGATTGGTCTGAACGTGTGTATCGAGATCTCCATCTCGAATTCTTCTGACGGCATTGATAATCGACAACAGTGGATTGATTAAGTCTCCACCAAGGCGCAGCCCAAACAATATACTGATGACAAGTCCAATCAGCACAATCAAGAAAGTCGCAATAATCGCCTGATACTGACTCACCACGGTACTGTCTCGATTAATACTCACTGCAATCCAGCCTATAGGCGTATCATCATTTCCACTTGGTTTTTTATTCAACGATAGAAGTTGATGATCATTAAAATGCAGTTCATTTAAACGCACAGGAGCCACAAACAACACCGTATTTTCTTGCCTTTTGGCATGAATATTCTTACCTAAATCATTCAACAACGAGTCAAAATAATCTGGTTTAAGTTTTGGATACGCTCCGGTGAAACTCAAAAGCTCCCCTTTTGCATTGTAGATAGCGGCCGATTGGACATCGGCGTAGCTTAACACCGAGTCGGTGATATTTTGCAACAACGATGAATTGTGGCTATAGAGACCATACTCAGCCATTGAAATCAACTCTGTGGTGATGGCATCGCCACGCGTATATAAATTTTTATCCAGATCGGAAAAGCGCATACTGATAAAATAAAAACCCAACAATAAAGACACGGTCAAAGTTGGTACAATCGTCAGCAGAATCATTCTGCCACGAATTCCTAGATTTCTTATCATTCAACTACATCATGATTTTTATCCTGATACTTCATTATATACTATAACCAAAGCTCAGGATAAGTGGCATTAAGGAAACAAAGCTAGGTTATTGATCACAGGATCGGCTGATAGCTCAAACTTGAAAGTCTCGATGGCAAAAGGAGTAAGCCTTATTGTCAACTCCTCGGCATCACCAACCAACCACTTCTCACCCCATTCGATAGCGTTGACGCTATAGATATTCATTGGTCTTGAGAACTTCAGTACATTCTCGGCATATAAGCCTTTCGTTTCGATGACTCTTACGATCCAGGCCTCACCTGCTTCGGATTTTTTAATCGTCTCAATCACGACCGAATTAGTCAGAAGCAGACGACAAGGCAATCGTTTTTGATCTTCAAACCGCCCCTTTAAGATCAAAGGCGTATGGTTGAGCTCCTCGGCCTTGGCAATCACATCACTGCTGATTAAATTGCCTTCATGCGGATACAGACTATAGGTAAAGCCGTGCGTTTCTGCTTTATCGGCATCGGCATCCGGATATGTCGATGCTCGCAAGAGATTGAGATCGATACAGCTATCCTGCACCTTATGCCCATATTTACAATCGTTTAATAAGGCCACTCCAAATTGATGATTCGACAGATCAACATATCGATGGGCTACCGCTTCAAATTTCGCCCTATCCCAGCTGGTATTGCGATGCGTATTGCGTTTAATAAAACCAAATTGAATATCAAAACTGGCGCGATCAGCATGAATATCGGTATCAAACGAGACTCTGAGCATTTTATGACATTCCTTCCAATCGACTTCGGTAACAAAATCAAGCACCTGACTGTCACGTGACAGCATTATCTGCTGGCGGATAATCGAGGCTCCAATCTCAAGCTCAACGATGGCAATCTGTGCCGAGCTATCACGAATAAGCCTGATTTTTCCTTTGTTCCTGACCGATTGGCAACGCTGCTGTTCATAGCTTATATCGATATCCCAGGCATCCCAGTCATTAGGGCGGTCAATATAGAGCGAAAATTGATTTCCCTGTTGTAGAAAAGAGCGACCATTTAGTCGATCGATCACAGCCGTAATCTCACCACAGCGATTAAACTCATAACGAATAGCCTCATTCTCAAGATAAAAATTCCCATCGATCTCAATCTCATTCTGGTGAGCCGATTTAGCATCAACGTGATAATAAACCGTCGTCATACTCAGCGGCTCAAGAGGGGTAAAAAGCAAGATTCCATCATCGAGTACAATCGTTGAAAATTCAATGCCAAATTGATCATAAAAACGATAATGACGAAAACTTAAATCCAGCCGCAATGGACGTGTATATCGATAAGTCGCCGAGTTAAAAATGGTGATGACATCATCGGTGGCAAGATAACAAGATTGATAATCCACATGAAGTGAAGCCAACATTTTAAAACACCAGTCATATTCCTTATGGGTATCGACATAGACTTCGTGGATACTCGAGCCTGGAAGAATATCATGAAATTGATTGATCAACACTTTTTTCCAGATCGATTCCAACAGCGATTGTGGGTAATGATTAAATGGCACCGTCGAATACAGCATCTCGGTCTGTTTAAGCAGATACTCCAGTTTACGATTAGCCCGTTTAACCTTAGCCTGTGTGGTTAAGGTGCCACGATGAAGCTCAAGATAAAGCTCCCCTTGCCACATGGGTAATAGCGTCTTCTTTGATTCAAGCTCTTTGAAAAAATCACGCGCAAAGGCGAACTGAACCCGTGGACTGCCTTCCAGATCCTGCTGACGTTTTGCCCGCTCAATATGAATAAACTGCGGTCCCCCCCCGCCGTCACCAATACCATAGACCGCCAAAAAAGCATCAAGCTGCCCTTTTTCACTGTAGCGCTTTTCACCATCGACCAATTCTTTAGCTTCCATGCTGCCATTGTAAGTGTCCGTGGGATTAAAATGCACCAACACCTCACTGCCATCGATGCCACGCCAGATAAAACTGTGATAAGGAAAACGATTATATTGATTCCATGAGATCTTCTGAGTCAGAAAATAGTTGACGCCGCATTTTCTCATAATCTGAGGCATGGCGGCTGAATAGCCAAAGACATCAGGAAGCCACAAATTATCAATATCCTGATTGAAATAGTTTTTGAAAAAATATTTGCCATAGAGAAACTGACGAATCATCGACTCACCACCGATTAGGTTGCAATCCGCCTCTACCCACATGCCACCCTGAATCTCCCAGTTATCGCTCTGAATATACGCTGGAAGACGCGCAAATAAATCCGGATAATAATGCCGTATAAAATCATAATGCTGAGCCTGAGAGGCACCAAATTTATACCCCGGATAGTGATCAATCAGGTGCATCTGCGAGGCAAAGGTTCGAGCAGTTTTACGAATACTCTCGGCAACGGGCCACAACCAGGCCGTATCGATATGAGCATGACCAATGCTATAAGCCGTCAAGGCCGAAGCATTGGCCTTTTTTTCAAGCTCTACAGCCAATATCGCCCTGGCAGATTGGGCATTTTTTGTCTCCTCAGCAAAAACATCGATGGCTCTGTTTAAGGCATAACGTAACCTGGCACGCCTAACCGAATCCGACTCCAGAGCCTGCATCAGATGATATAAAACATCGAAATCGTAGTACAGATCCAGAGTCTCATCACAGACGACAATAAGCTCAGCATGGTTGATTTTTGGTGCATAATGACCGTGACGAGCCATGTCATCTAAAGCCGGGTCTTCGTCGCGATCAATGCCGAACAATCCATTGGCTGCCCCCTCCAGCCAAAATGATCTAAACCCGGTGCTATTGTCATCAAGCGGGAAGAAATTTTTTTTATAATTGCTGTCCCAGGCACTGCCATGCGCAAAGGCATAAACAGGACGACCTGCATCATCCAACAACAATGCCTCGGCACCAATATCGATATATAAAGCCAGAGACTGGTTTTGCCACCTTTGTGACAAGCTTATGCTCAGGTTAAATAGCGCACTATCCCAGGCCTCTCCCCATACTTCTCCCTCAGTTGCCCGCTGCCAATTGAGCGCCTCTTTATGTTCGAATTTAAAAAACCGCCCGGGCAGTTTCGCATACTGAATATCAAACGAAAAACGTTCTAGAATAAAGGCCTGCTGCAAATAGCGATGGAATCGCTCTACCCGTTTTTCATCTTGCGATATCTGCGCTTCGTACATAGCTGCCCCCTTGGTAATGAATCTCAATATCCACCGGTTTTTCTGCCGTAATCGTCAATGTTGGTACACCGGTACGATTATCACAATGTAAGTCAATGCGATTATCAGATCCAAAAGGATAATTCTTAACACCAAAGTCCTCACCCTCCAGTTGAATATGCCAGATCAGTTTATTTTGATCGGCTTGAGGCTTAAGACCGAAAACAAATTCAAACAGATTGTTGATACTCGCCAACCCCGTCCAGCCGACAAAATCAGGTTTAGCAGGCTTTGCCGCAATAATCGCTTCAGGCGCATAATTCTCCCATAATGTCCCTGTTTCTATAAACACTTCGGTGACATTCTGAAGATGGTTAAGCGCAATGTCAAAAGCCAGTTTATGCTCATTATTCTGCTCCAAACCTTTCAATACCATGTAATTTGTCGGCGCCCATACCCCACCCTGCCAGTAACGTCCCAATGGCTGATATTTGGCATGACTGGCATTTAAAGAGGGAATACGATGCGGGCGATTAAACGTCTTTTCATCCTTAAGATAGTCATAAAGCCTCCCCTTTCTGTCAGTCGGATATACATCCGCCAGAAGCCCCCAGTAGGCACCAATGGATAATACTTCCTCGTTGAGCCGCCCATGACGATCGGCATCGTGATAAAAACCGGTTTTATCGCTATAGAGATGATCATTGATATAATCACTTAAATACGCTGTCTCATCAATAATGGGCTCTATTTCCTGCCAACGTTCAAGCACCTCACCGATGGCAAATAAAAGCCTTCCCGATAGCACCTGCTGCAGATTGGTATCAAGCCAGATCATGTGTCCATGACTGAAATTTGGATGATAATCTGCAGGCAGGCGCGGCTGATTATCCATGCCTGTCGCCCAGCCACTGGCAAAATATAATCCATTTGGCCAACTGCGGTAATGTTTAAGCCACTGATGATAAGCCACCATAACCGGATAAATCGACTCCAGTCTTTTCACATCACCGGTTTGTCGATAGTACTGCCACTCGCTCATCAGCATAATATTGGGACCGGTACTGACCGGATCGAAGCGATGAAATAGATCCTGCCCCGTTTGCGCCGAAATCTCACGACAAATAAAACCATCGGCATGCTGTTTGGCATAGAAATTATCCAGCGTTTTCTGAAAATCAAAACAACGTCGACCATAGAGACCAAACAAGGTCATAAATGTTGAATCCCACATGAAAATATTACCGTTATAGGCCGTATCGATGTAATTCTCGACAAAGCCATTGTCTGGTGTGGGTCGCTTTAAATGGGAAAAGGCCAGCTCCCAACTCTTCCAATAACAGGCGATAACCGCCTCATGACCCTGCCAGTAAGGTTGAGGAAGCTTATCTTTTATTTCATCATAAACCGGCAGAGCTTGAGTCGTAAATGGTTTTCTCAAGAAATGATTTTCACTGACCAAGGCATTATGAATATAGGTATTTTTATACATAGGCTTTCTTGTCCTTCGATTTCTGTTTTATCGGCTTTTTCTCCATAACGGTTTTTTTAGTCTTAGCACCTCCCTTGAAGTTCGGCAACATAATCAAAAAAGCAATGCTCACCAGAACCATTTCAATCTTCAATACCCAATGATTATGACCACTCTCCAGCAAAAGCCCGATACCAAGCGTCATGGCAAAATCGCCAATGGAAAGGAACATGTTTAAAAGCCCCTGAAACTCCCCCAGACGACCTTCTGGCGCCACTCTTGGCAGCAGGGTGAAGATAATCGGATAGCTCACCCCCATGATACCGATTAAGACATTAAACACATAAAACAACACAAGCTGCTGTGAGGAAGAGATCAGCGTGCCGACTAAAAACACCACCAGATTAAACACCAATATGCCTTGAAATAATCGTTTGGGATTAAAGCGATCGATAAAAAATGAAATACTGCCGGTGGCAAGTAACCCAATCAACCCACCCAATCCCAAGGCTTGCGCCAATGTTTCTTTGGAAAAACCGATGTATTTAACAAAATAAGGTGTCATAATCGCATTGATGGGTCCGGTTGCCAGATAGAGAAACAACACAGCAATAAATAACTGCAGTGCCCTGGGGTGAGACAAAAGATCGAATTGCAGCTTTTTCGGCACTTGCATCTGCCCTTTGACAACGGGAGCCTCTTTAACGACACCAAGCATGAGGATTAACATCGGTACCGCCATAAAAAGCGCGATAATGATGACTGAAAACAATACCCCTTGTTTCCAGATCATGGCGCTGAAAAAAGAAATAATCATCCCTCCTGAGCCCATGATAAATTTAGACATCACCGTGGCAAAACCGATGCGATTTTTCGGCACCACTTCATATATCATGGTGAAATAAGGACCCTGAAAAAAATTCACGGCAAAATAAGTGAGAAAACCGATCATAAACAACATGATAAAATTGGGAGCAAAAAACCACATGATCTGGCTCAGACAAGCCAATATTACCCCGGCAATTATCCAAGGCGTTCTCCGCCCAAAACGCGAAGTGGTACGATCAGAGATCATGCCGGCTAAATACTGCGTAAAAATACCGGTAAAAGGCCCCATGGAGATCAAAAGCATCACCAGAAAGTCATTATCCGTCTGAGTATAGGCGATCCAGGGGGCAAACGTTCCTGCTAGTGCCCAGTATACCCCGACACCAAAGGCAGGGATGGGGATTAAAATCGGATAGAACCGCTTAAGACTCATTGTTTCTCACTCCTTTACTCTTAACCATCAAAACGGTTGCTCTAGACTCCAAACAATCCGCATGGTGGATTTTTACAACCAAAAAATTTCAAATAGTATAAAACATGTAGAAATAAAACAAAAGAAGGAATTACTGTAAACTTAATAATGCTGAATTTGAGTCTCTGAGATTGATTTCCGGACAGCATTAAGAAGATCAAATCAGGTGCAATAATCGTCATCATCGCTTGGCTATGATCCATGGGATTATCGTGAAAGTAACAAAAATCGTATAGGCTTAGGCAAAAGCCATCAGTATATGCTATTGCTTAATGCCTCTAACTGACCTGTATCGCCTTACAAACGGCCCTGCGCAATCCATGGCTCTTCACGCATTATTTCGTTGAAAAGATAGTTTACCCAACCCCACCTAACCTCCCCTTGATCCCAAGAGGAGGGACTGTTTATCTCCTCCCCCTTGTGTTAAGGGGGAGGTAGGGAGGGGGTTCTACGAATAACGCTAAAAGCGCACAATCCATACTACCGGCATTCAATGGAATAGCTGGCTTTATTACTCCATTTCACTCTGTCGCGGCAATGACGAAAAATAAGATTTCAAAGTGGTTCCAGTTTGGGGGCGGGTTGCTCATTACACACTTGCTCGATCTTCTTATATAAGTCCTTCGTATCTTGACTCCTAAAAAGCGTTGCCGTACTAAAAAATCCAGCTTTCAGCTTCATATCCATTAACTTAGATATCTCGTCTACTTTGGCATTATCAGTTATCCTATTATTATTACAAATATTATAAATACGTTTTATTCCATCAGGGACTCTCATCTTTATTTTATCCCTATCCGAGCCTACTTCGATTATCGCGCCGCCTAAACTTACTTCATATTTTTTTCCTTCATCTTGATATGGGCGAAGTAATTCTCTAATAGCCGCTAACTTTCCATAAACTTGCTGACAGTCTGGATTAGTCTTCAAGTCAGAACCCAAGTTGGAGTTGGTATATGAATCAGAGTTAGGGTTAGAGTTAGGATTTCTTGGGGTTATTCTATCATTTAATTCCATATAGTAGACAGCACTAATAAGCTTGGGGCATAATTCATCAATAGACTTTAGAGCATCGTCAAACTTTTTTACTATTTTTGATTTTGCTTCAGTATTATGATCCCCTATTACTAATTTACTCGATAACTCCATTAGTAAAGTATGCAAACGCTTGAATAATGCTAAATCCTTTTTCCATTCCTTTGTCTTTTCCTTGCCATATTTTAATACCAGTGTATTTAACTGAACATTTATATCATCAAGCCGTTTCTCTGTCTTCTCTTGTACTTCCTCGCTATTTTCCTCGTTATTTGATTTATTTTGTATTTTAGAACCAGCTGAGTTATTATTTTCTTCTAACTTAGTATTATCATTATTCAGCCCATTACCATTATTTTTTCTATGTGGGGTTATTCTATCATCTAATTGCATATAGTAGAAAACACTAATAAGATTGGGGCATAATTCCTTAATAGACTTTAGAGCATCGTCAAACTTTTTTACTATTTTTGATTTTGCTTCAGTATTATGATCCCCTATTTTACTCGATAACTCCGTTAGTAAAGAATACGAACGTATGAATAATGCTAAATCCTCTTTTGTCTTTTCCTTGCCATATTTTAATACCAGTTGATTTAACTGAACATTTATATCATCAAGCTGTTTCTCTGTTATTTCATCAGCTTTTTTAACGTTAGCTTCTATAAAATACGTAATTTTTTTCCAAATCTTAGCAGGGCTGAGGTCTTGAAACAATTCCGTGATATATCGTTGAGCTACTATGCTTGAAACGTCTCTATCCAATTCCAGAGCATCTATCTTGCTCTCGATTTCTTTAAGATGAGTTTCACCAATGGTGCAGTGCTCAAGAGCCGACATAATTGCATCACTATCAAGCTTAATTTCTTCCGGCGCTGAGTTGAAAGCGACTTTGCGTGCGATGGGTAATTTGGCTTCATTGAATTTATTGCAGAACGCAACTATTACCCGCCTTATCTCTTCTTTTCCAGCGATACCACCTTGCTCGTTGTTTGTCTCTGTTTTTTCAATTCCCATCTTCTTCTATCCTATTTTTTCAGTTAATCGCAAATCCTCTATGGTCTGGTTTTATCCAGGAGCTAAGACCTGTCAAGGCTTATCAACTCTCGACAAGCCCAATCAGTTATCCGCTTTAACAAATAAACTGATCTGTTGTTATCATAACAGTTATTGCTGGTGAGAAATTTATTTTCAATATGAATTTCACTGCAAATTTTAGGGAGGATTTTTTATTATTTTGTTTGCTATTTGCCTGAAAAAATATAAAAAACAATCGAAGCATTTCTTTTAATGTTTACGGATGGGTGAGCGGCGCTTATCCTTGCCGATAAAAAGATTATGTCTAGCTAAGAAAGACAACTCGCCCCTGTTTAGCACTTAGAATGGCCGCATCGATGACTTCAGACAATAGCAAAGCCTCATTCGGGCTGACCGGTGCCGAAGCCTGTTTCTCAATGCTATCATAGACCCCTTGATAAAATAAGCGATAGTCACCAGCTATCGTCGGTAATTTCTGCTTATTCTCATGCACATCAAGCACACCATAGGCCTCTTCACCCTCTTTGCCGATGGCCATATCGGGTGTCAATCCGGCTCTTAGGCGATCTTCCTGAGGGTCGAGTCCATATTTAATAAAACTGCCTTTATCGCCGTGAACTACAAACCTGGGCGTTTGTGCCTTTACCACACTGCCGGCATGCAATATAGCGCGAAATGATCCAAATCCCAAAAGCAGATGAAAATAATCATCGACCGAAGCGGATGGTCTTTGTGCCGTAATATCGGCAAAAATCCATTCGGGTCGCCCAAACAGGTTTAAAGCCTGATCGATAAGGTGACTACCCAGGTCATATAACAACCCACTGCCAGGCTTATCCTGCTCGCGCCACTTAGCGACATTGACCTCAGGGCGAAAACGATCAAAATGGCTTTCAAAGGAATACAAACTGCCAAGCTGTTTATCGGAAATCAGTTTTTTCACCGTCATAAAATCGCCATCGAAGCGACGATTTTGATAGACAAACAGCTGTTTTTTCCTTTCCTTAGCCAGCGCGATCAACACTTTAGCTTCGTCTGCATTCAGTACAAACGGTTTATCGACAACCACATGTTTACCGGATTCTAAGGCCGCCTTCGCTAATGCAAAGTGGGTGTCAGTTGGTGTTGCAATGACCACAAGCTCGATGGTTTTATCATCCAGTATCTCAGAAATCGTTGCCACAACATCGACATCAGGATACCTGGCCTTTATGTCATCAACGCGTGAGCTCATGACTTTGCTGAGTCTAAACCCTGGGTGATGCTCGATAAAAGGTGCATGAAAATTAGCACCTGCAAGGCCAAAACCAATAAGCCCTGTCGATATACGCTTATTATTCATAATTATCCTTTTGCTCAGTGATTAAGATAAGGCGATGATATCGCTTAAAAACCAGACTTGGCAAGTCAATTTTTGGCAATATCATCGTTGCCTTGAGAGTAAAAATAACAGATATAATGCCCCGATAACCGCCGCCACCAAACCGGCTGGAACATCATTGGGCGGCAGAAGCAGACTGCCGATCAAGTCAGCCATCAAGGTCAAAATAGCACCGATTAGAAAACTGGCCACAACAACGGCACGTGCCTTGATAAAGCCCAACATTCTGGCCAGATGAGGCGCCATAAGTCCAACAAAGCCGAGCATTCCTACGCTTGAGACCACCACGGTAGTCAGTATTGTGGCCAGAAACAAAATCCAAATTCTCACCCAGGTGGTGTGAACTCCTAAGGCAGACAGACTGTCATCACCCAGACCCAGCATATCGATATGGCGTGCCACCATCAACACCAGAGGCAACACCACAATGACTACCGTTATGATCTCATAAAAGCTGCCAATACCATGCCCATAAAAACTGCCGGATAACCAGCGAATGGCATCGGCGACTTTCATGCCGGATGAGGCCAAAAGTGCAGTATTCAATGCCGCAAAGAGTGCCCCTAAAGCAATGCCGATCATCGCCAGCTGCAAGGGAGTGAAACCGAGTCTTTTCGCCAGAAGCATGATGAGTGAAAAGGCGGCAATGCCACCGATCATCGCCGCCATGGAAATACCGATAAACCCACTGGTCGGCACAAAGACAAGCCACAACAATGCCGACAAAGTAGCCCCTTGAGATATGCCTAAGACTTCGGGGCTAGCCAGGGGGTTTCGAACGACGCTTTGAAATAAAAAGCCACTAACGGCAAGCGCTCCTCCTGCGGCAATGGCCAGAAGCACTCTTGGCAGTCTCAACTCAAACAGCACCATCTGTGCCAAAGAACCACTTTTAAACACCTCGCTTGATAACAATCTGGAGACACCAAAACCAGAACCGCCGGAGAACAACAGACTCAATACGATACACATCAACATCACAAATAACAATAGGCGATAAGGCACAGACTTTGATTTCACCAAAAAACTGACACTCTTTTGTGCAGAGAAAGACAGCTGATTGAGCCGTCTTAATGCCCATAATAAAATAGGTGCCCCGAATAGTGCTGTCATCACCCCAACCGGCAGGTTGACAAAATAATGATTGGCCAACATCAAATGCACGGTGTCAGCCAGAAGCAATACCACCGATGACAACAACATCGACAACAGAATAAAGCGGTAAGATAACTTGATGCCAAAAACACGTAAGGCATTAGGCACAAAAAGCCCTAAAAAACTCACAGGCCCGATAAGAACGACCGCCGCCGCTGTTAAAACGACAGACATTAAAATCATCAGCCATTTCATCAGCGTCACAGGCAAGCCCATGCTTTTAGCCATCTCATCACCCAGACTATAGAGCACCACATAACGCATCAACACCAAAGTCAATAGCAACACGGACACGATCCACGGCCAACTCGATAAAATAGCGCCATAGCCCTGTTGCTCTGTATCGCCGGCTCCCCATAAGAAAAGTCCCGTCACATTCTGCTCAAACAAAAGACTTAAAATACCAGCCACGGCGCTTAAGGCAAATGAAATGGCAACCCCGGCAAACACGATTCGTATCGGTTTTGGATTCGCTCTGGTAACCATGAATACGGCTGCCGCTGCCAATGCCCCACCACAGAAAGCCGTTGTGACTTTATGGTCGGCAACAAAAGCCGGAAAAGCAATCAAACCGATAACCAGTGCCAGATGTGTTCCCGCTGTCACCCCCAAAAGATTCGGTGAGGCCAGAAGGTTGCGACTGGACTCCTGCAGAAGGACTCCTGCCACAGCCAGTGCTGAAGCCGACAGCAAAATGGCAATAAGCCTCGGTAGCGCCATATAAGACAGCAGATAATCATCGCCATTAAATGCCATAATACGCTTGATCACCTCAGTTACGGGGCTGTTTATGGCGACAGCTAAATAGTTAACAGCGATAAACAACAGCACCAGACTAAAAATAAGGGCACTGAACAGACGCCGCGCATAAACAACATGCTGCACTGAAAAATCGGGGTTATTTAAAACCAGTCGATTAAGTCTAGACATCAGAATCGCCTATCCTAGGATTTAGCCAGCACGTCAACCACATGCTCGATTAATTTTTTAACAGCCAGAGGTCCTCCCCATGGCCAGATGTCTTCTGCCATTCGCGCCGTCAATCCTGCCTCGACAAAAGCCATATGCTGCCAGATTGGACTGGACATGGTTTTTTTAAGCTCAGCGTCATCGGCGCGTTCATTGATATAAAAAAGATGAAAAAGCCCCAAACGCATCAACACGTCAATGCTGACGGTTTCATAACCGGTACCCTCCAGGCCAGCCTCTCGATTCCAGGCGGGTTTAAGGCCGATTTTCTCCAGTGCCTCAATGGCCACCGAGTCGGTTGTCATCAAGCGAATCTTGGGACTTCCAGGCAAAAATTGAGCGATAGCAACTCGATCGGATGTAAGCCTGCCTTCGGCTTTAAGGCGCTTAATTTCCGCCTGCGCTTTTACAATAGTCTCATTGAGCATTGATAGCACCACTTCGGCCTGCTTTTGTCTGTTTAGGACTTTGGCTATGCGCTTGTATTCATCAATCATCTCATCATAGGGGGAGATGCCATTTGAGGGTGGCTCAATATAGCTGAATAAAAGGGTTGGCGCTATTTTCGATAGCAACGGATAAACCGACGCGTTTCTGAGGCGGGCACCGATGATTAAATCCGGCTTAAGCAGACCGATCGATTCGAGATTAGGAGCGGCACGCCTGCCAACATCATGAACTCCTTTGAGTTTGCCACCATCAATTCCATCATAGCGTTTATAGCTCTCAATATCGGCAACGCCAACCGGAACGATCCCCAAACTCAACACCATCTCACTATACCGATGCTCAAGCGTGATCACCCTCTTTGGTGCAGTCTTTAGCACTACCTCGCCCATAGCCGTATTAACAATGGTTGCGGCCATCAATGGTGATCCTGTCAATATCAACAGCAAGAACATCCAGATTCTGCGCATCATTATCCCCTTTCGCTTATTTTGACTCTTTATGCATTATTCGTTGAATAAGATAATTTATCGAACCCCACCTAACCTCCCCTCGATCCCAAGGGGAGGGATTATTCTCCTTCGTTAGGGAAGGGGTGGCGATCCTGCTCGACGGAGTAGTTTTTAAAAACCACTTGTCTCCTCCCCCTTGTGTTAAGGGGGAGGCAGGGAGGGGGTTCTACAAATAACGTTATAAAGAGTTCTTATTTTTGTTCTTCAGTACTTTACAATAAACAAGAATCATTATCAATACACTTTTTGGCTTTCAACGCTTGATTTTACGAAAAATATTAATGATAATAGTTCTCATTACAATTAATAAGTCACTGACTCTCATGACAAAAGCCTTTATTATCATCACTCATGTGGCAATCGAAACCATCGATAACGGCTTCTTACCAAAAATTTACATCAGATCGCTGCCCGTTGTCATCGTCACCGACCATATCGATCAACACCGGCATTTAAAAAAACGCTATCCAGGGTTGAAATTATTGTCTGCCGAGGTCTTCAATCCACTGGCTGTTATTCAAAAACTCAAAGCGCATTCCATCACACCGGCGGCCGTTTTCTGCAATAGCGATCATCTGCAGAGTGCCGCGGCCATCGTCTCCGACTATTTCAATGTCTTTGGCAAAGACTGGAAGGCGGCTTTGATCTGTAAAAATAAAGTCCTGATGCGAGATACGCTGAGACAGCTTGAAATGACAAAAGTGCAACATTTGGCCGTCAGTGACATTCATCAACTTAACGATCAACTGGATAATTTGGTTTTTCCGTTGATTATTAAACCTGCTCAAGGTGTTGCCAGTATTGATGTCAGAAAAGTGAATGATAAAAGCAAGCTGGTTGAATCTGCCAAGAATATCTGGCAGAAAAATCCAGAACGTTTGCTTATTATTGAAAGCTACCTCGATGGCACGGTGATGAGCATCGAGACCATTGGATCAAAAGGCGAAATCAGTGTTTTAGGTGGCTTTATTACCGATGTAGCAACGCCTTATTTCATTGAATATGGTGCCAGCTGGTGCCAGTTTCCACAGGAAATTATTGTGTCACTATTATCACAGCTAAAAGCCCTTGGTGTTGGCTTTGGTGCCTGCCACAGTGAATTTGTCATCTTTGATGATCATGTTGAGCTCATCGAGGTCAACTATCGTAGTGTCGGTGACTATAAGGAGTTTATGCTTGATCAGATTTTCAACCATCGCTATTTTGATGCCATTATCGATCTGTATCTGTATGGTCATTATCAACTGCCAAAGCCAGAGATGATAAATGCCCGCATCGATTATATCGTCAATCAAAGCAAAACCGGCAAAGTGCTCGCCCATCCAGCTTCCTATTCGCTTGATCAAAGTGGTTCACATCAAAGTCTAAAGCTGTTTAAACGAACCGGAGACAGGCTGGAGATTCAACATTCAAATAAAGATTATCTGGGGGCCCTTTATCGGATTCAAAGCGATGAAATTACACCCATTACAAGCGATTCGCTTCAAAATCAATGGCAGGTAGCACCATGTTGAGCTTAGAAAAATGGCGCCATGCTCGACAATACATGATCAATCGACTGTTAAACACCTTTATCCGCGAACGCTTAGGCGCCTTCGATCGCGCTGTGGCCAACCCTGGCTGCCCTCTTTTTCGCTATCTGTATGTGGATATTGATGGTTTCATTATTCGCATTGCCGTCAAGCCTCATGATTTTTTACAAGACTGGTACACTGAAGCCTCACACTGGCAGGTCAATGTCGATGGCAACTGGCGACATCGGTCCAATATGATGGCATTGATGCGCCGCCTGTACCGCTCAACAGGCGGTTGTGAAGAAACACTAAAGCTTGCCATTGCCGAATACAAACAAGCCGTTTTTCAAGCTATCCTAAGACCTGTACCAAAGGCTTCTATCATTGGCTATTCGACGCTTGGAATGGACAGTTTGAAGCACTATGATCATTTGGCGGCCTTTGTCGACCATCCTCTCTATCCAACGGCACGAGCCAAACTCGGTTTTTCAGCTCAAGATTTAATCCATTTCTCACCGGAATATCAAAATGACTTTACACTCATCTGGCTTGCCATCGATAAGCGCAAAGTCACACTAACCGATGAGATGCCTGATTTCTGGCCTTCATTTTCCGATGTCGGTCTTTTGCAAAGCCTTAGCCAGGATTTCCAACTGTTTCCGGTTCATCCCTTTACGCTATCGATGACACTCCAGGCACTTAAAGATCATCATATCGACTATCGACTCGCTCCTCTACGAGCAATAACGGTTATTCCAACACTGTCAGTCAGAACACTTATCATCAAGTCACACTCGCATTATCATCTGAAGCTGCCACTGCCGATTCGCACGCTTTCCACCAAAAACATCCGGCTGGTTAAGCCAAGCACTCTCTATGATGGGCACAACATCGCCATGCTTCTGAATAAAATCATCAGTACCGATGTTATGCTATCACAACGGCTAAGCGTATGTGATGAAAGCCAAGGAGCCCATATCGCCGATGATTCAAAACTGGCCTATATTGTGCGCCACTATCCTAAGACCGATCATCAATGTATCATACCGGTGGCAGCCCTGTCGGCCGATGAAAATGGAAAGCTCGTAGTTTGCCGAGTGGCCGATCGCTATTATCAGGGGGATATCAACGCCTTTTTAACAGACTACCTACACCTGCAGCTAAGCGTCCATTTAAGACTGGTCATCAACTACGGCATCGCTCTTGAGGCCAATCAGCAAAACAGCATGCTCTTAATCGACACAAGTCTGAATAAACCCAGACTTTCTCTGTTGTTAAAGGACAATGATGCCCCCCGGATCGAGGCCAAATTTATCAAATCTTATCATCCACACTTAAATCAATACCTTGATAAGCTTAAGGACATACGTATTAAAGAGGCTGATTGTAACAGCCTGATTCAGATGTTTATTACCATTATTCTTCAGCTCAATTGTGCCTGTATTATCGAGATTTTAACGGCTAAAGCGCTAGTGGATCGTCATTGGGCCTATCAGCGCTTAGGCGAATTGCTCTCCCAGCTGTTGACAAAAACAAATGATGGCTCGATCAGCCGGCGAAGTAGCCTGATCAGATCGACCCTGTTTGAGGCTGACTATCTCGATATTAAATACCTCTACACCGCCGGCACCTTTCTGCCTAAATCAAAAACGCTGGCCACCGATATCAATAAGTTCTATGGTCAAACGGCGAGGAATTTCATCAAGAAGGCGGCTTTTCAGCTAAAGGAATGCGATGTCGCCTCTTAACCATCATCGAAATATCATCGGCGCCGTCATTGCCTGCCATTTCATATCGGCCATCTCAACACTGGGATTGGCTCCATTTATCGGTGTGATCGTACAAAAAGGCTTTGGACTGCCAATCTCGGCGGCCACCGGCATGCTTTATGTACTACCAACGCTGTTGACGGCCATAAGCGCCCCTTTCTGGGGACGCCTTGCCGATAAATCCAATAAGAAGACACAGTTGTTGCGAGCCCAGTTTGGTCTGTCTTTGAGTTTTCTTTTGGCGGCCTTTAGCATCGGTACGTTGTGGCTATTTATTGTGGCACTGGTCTTGCAAGGCATCTTAGGAGGAACACTGGCGGCGGCCAATGGCTATATGGCCGCCATAATTGATGACCACAAGACTAAGAATTTTCATCGAAAATCCTTAAGCGACACATTGAATCTCAGTCAGTTTTCGGCCAGATCTGCTTTTCTTATCGCTCCGATCATCATCGGCTTCCTGTTGTCGCATCAATCGACTGGATTCATCTATCTGCTCTTAGCACTCATCACGCTGTTATCTGCCTTGTTTATGTGCTATCTCTTGCCTGGCGATACCCAATCAACACAGAAAAAGAACCTAAATGTCAAAGCCGAGCTCTTAAAACAAAATAGGCCAAACGCTAACTTGTCATGGTCATTTCTGCTGTTAGGCAATTTTATGTTGAGTTTCACACTGGTGATGAGCTTTCCCTATTTCATCCCTCTGGTGTCAAGCATCAACCCCAATATATATGGCACTTGGGCGGGGTTTTTATTTGGATTACCTCATGGCGTTTATCTCATTAGCCTGTTTTTTATTCAAAAAAGGTGCAAACGATATCAAAACCATCTGGCCATCTTCAGCATCGCATTTGCCATCCTCGGCATTTCTATTCTCCTTCAGGGGCTAAGCCATAGCATCAGCATCCTTTTTCTGCTTCGCCTCCTGATGGGTTTTAGCATGACTTTCTGCTACGTAAGCTTAAATCATCTGATTGCCAACGGCCATTTCAAGCATCGTGAAGGTCATTATTTCGCCTGGCTTGACAGCCTCAATAAATACGGCGGTGTTATCGCCGGTATCTGTGCCGGCATTATTTTCGCTGGACTCAACGTCTATTGGGTCTTTATAGGCGCCGGTCTTATCGCCGTTGGCTACGGTTTTTTAATCTCTCTAAACCATTACTCGCCTTTGGCTCTATTGGCTAAGAAGCCTGCCTCTAACAACGATAAAAATACTAAGGACTTTCTATGATACAATATGCGAAAATCAATGCCGAGAGACTCAGTGTTCAGGCCTTGATAAACTGTTTTATTCGTGAGTATGCCATCCCTCATAAATCCATTGAACTGATGCCGCTGACAGATCAGCCCATTGCCGCCTTTGTCGATGAACGCCTGTGGTTTAGCGCTACTCCCATTGCCATCGCCATTGCTCTAGATGACACCCAGCGACTCATGATGGCGGCATCATCCGCCAGCACCTCAAACCATTATCGCCTGATATCGCCTATAGCACTTCAAACGTCCAATTGTCCACTCACTGTCTTGACGGCGAGACAAGTTCTCGCTCACATTACGATATTTCTGGCGGAACCACATGAAAGCCTCAGACAACACGAGCTGGCAGAGCAATTTACCAATAGTCTCGAGAACATGACGCAATTTTTTGCCAAGCCTCATACCCAGGCAACTGACTTCATTGGTTCTGAGCAAAACTTAATCACAGGACATGAATATCACCCGACGCCTAAGGCGCGTATTGGCTTTAGTGCCAATGATATAAAGAACTATTCGCCCGAACTTGGCGTCCGCTTCCAGCTGTTTTATTTTAAAGTACCCAAAGCCCTTTTATGGCAATATGGCGATATCGCCGACAACAACCCCATGGAACAAGAAGGTCAGTATATTCTCTACCCAGTCCATCCCTGGCAGGCCGATTATATGCTTGCCAATGAGAGGCTTAACCAGAAACTCAAAGACCACGCTATTGAAGCCATTGGTCGAAAAGGTGATGCCTTTTATCCAACCTCATCCCTGCGTACGCTGTTTCATCCTGAGGCTTCTTTTTTCTATAAGTTCTCACTGCATGTCAGGCTCACCAACTGTCTGCGTAAAAATGCCGCCTATGAGCTTGTCAATGCGGTTGAGATCAGTCATATTCTAAGCCAAATCAAAGACAGTCGCCACCCTCAGATCACCCTGCTGGCTGAACCGGCAAGCCGAAGTATCGCTCCCCATGATCGTGAATTGTTTGAGTTATTTGGCTGTATCTATCGACAAAGTATCGCCAAATGTGATCATGGCAGAAGCTTTGTTGCCGCCGCCCTTTTCTCACCCAACCCACAGCACAGTCTTTTGCTTAATCAATGGATTTTTGCTATCGCCGGCAAAAACAAGACCGACTATAATGACGCGGCTTGCCAATGGTTTGAAGCCTATATCACACGTCTTGTGCCCTTTATCCTTGACTATGCCATCGATTATGGGGTGATTTTTGAACCACACTGTCAGAATATCATCATCAGAATCGATGAGAACGACCTGCCGGATCACATCATGATCCGTGATCTTGAGGGCACAAAAATCATCAAACATTATCATCACAACTATGATTTCTCTCACCTGAGTGAGGAACAGGAAGCGGCGCTCAGTTACAACCAGGAACAGGCGATCAGACGCCTTATCTATTGCCTTTTCATCAACAATATCGCCGCGGCTGTTCACCATATCGCTCGTGCGGATTTTGCATTGGAGCAAATCCTGTGGCAACAGCTGGCAGATACGCTTAACAAATACCGCCCATCGAAAGACACAAACCTCATGGCTTACGCCTTTCTCGATCGCATCATCGATGCTAAATACTGGCCAGCCAAAGCCAATCTGATGACGCGCTTTCACAAAAAAGCCGACAAAGACGCCGATTATATCCACTTCAATAACCCACTAAAGGCCTTGCAACATGACCCCTCTTTATACCTATTTGACCAAACAAAAGCATGATCATTATAAGGATAAACCCCTAACTGCGTTTATCTATGATCTGGCAGCGCTTAAAACACATTGCCAGATCATCAAGGCGGCCATGCCTGAAAATATCGAGATGTATTATGCCGCCAAAGCCAACGCTGATGCCCCGATTTTAAAGACCATCGCATCCGTCTTCGATGGCTTTGAGGTTGCCTCAGGAGGTGAGCTCCAAAAAATAAAACGCCACTGCCCTCAAAGTCGTGTGCTTATGGGCGGCCCAGGGAAAACAGATGACGAGCTAAAACAGGCTGTGATCGCCGGCATCGAGACGCTTCATATCGAAAGTATTCACGAGCTTCAACGCTTAATCAGCATCTTAAAGCAAGCCGAATTCAAACGGCAAAACATCGATATTTCTCTGAGACTCAATATCGCTTTTTCCGCCTTAAAGACCACTAGATTAACCATGGGAGGTCTCGCCAGCCCATTTGGCATGGATGAGCACATGGTCGATGAATGCATGGTGCTTCTTAAAAGCCAGACTAAAATCACATTAAAGGGGCTGCATTTCCACTTAGCCTCGTTTCAAACAGATATGCCATCCTATCTTAACTTACTCTCTCAATACTTTGACTATTTTCATCAGTTTTGTGACAAGCATGATTTTCGTCTGTTGCATCTTAATGTCGGTGGTGGCATCGGTGTCGATTATGAAGATCCATCTTGTCTTTTCCCTTGGCAGTCATTTGCTAAAGCGCTGCAACAACTTATTTTTGATAAACAGATGAGCCAGACAATTATTCGTTTTGAATGTGGTCGCGCCATCAGTGCTTATTGTGGTTATTATGCCGCCGAAGTCCTCGATATCAAGACCGTCCATGGCAAGCACTTCTGCATCATCAGTGGTGGAACCCACCATTTTCGCACTCCTTATGCTCAAAATCACAGCCACCCTTTTACCATCTGTGCTATCGACAACTGGCAGAGAAGCTATTCACGGCGCTTGATTATGGAAGCAAACGTTGATATCGTCGGTCAACTATGTACCCCAAAAGACATTCTGGCTTATGATCAAAAAATCACATCGCTTCGAAGCGGTGATATCATTGTCTTTCATATGGCCGGCGCCTATGGCTGGAATATCTCCCATCACGATTTTCTATGCCATCCCCATCCCGAGATGATTTATCTAACCAAGCCCTCTGATATAAACGTAACCTCCAGAAATGATAATAACGAGAAAAACCATGTCTAACACGCCTAAACTACACTGCCAGAATGTAAGCTACAAAATAAAAGATAAAACCATTTTAGGCGATATTAACCTTGATATTCCCATCGGCAAAATCTCGGCGATCATCGGTCCAAATGGCTCGGGAAAGTCGACGCTTCTGCGCCTTCTAACCGGACTTGAGTCGCCCACAAACGGCAATGTTTTCATCGATGACAATCCACTTAAACACTATCGGCGCAAACAGCTGGCGCAGTGGATTGCGTTTCTGCCTCAGCGAATGATGGTTCCCGAACAATTCAGCGTCATTGACCTTTTAGAATCGGCAAGGCATCCTTACCGCGGACTTTTCTCTTCACTTTCAAATAAGGATAAGCTTGCGATCGACTGGGCTCTGGATATCACCGATATGGCGGCGTATCAACATAAAAAATTAAGTACCTTATCAGGCGGCTTACAACAGCGTGCCTGGATCGCCATGGTGCTGGCACAACAGACGCCGATCATCATTCTCGATGAACCGACGACCTATCTCGATATCAAGCATCAACTGCAACTATTAAAATTAATACAGGAATTAAACGATGATCATAAAAAGACCATTATTTGGGTGCTGCATGATCTCAATCAGGCCTGTCAATACAGCGATCAGCTGTTTGTCATCGATAATGGCATGCTAGTGGCTCAGGGAAAAAGCGATGAAATAAGTCAATCTCCCATCTTATGTGACGTCTTCGATGTCTCGATAAACGCCATAAGTCACAGCGGCAATAAGGTGCTGGTCTTTTCTTGAGATGAATCAGACATACCTCATCGACAAATCAATGGCCTGAATATTTTTAGTTAACCCGCCGATGGAGATATAATCAACACCGGTTTCGGCGATGGCGGCAATATTGTTGAGATCGACATTACCAGAAGCTTCAAGAACGGCGCGCCCCTCTGTCAGCTCCACCGCCTCACGCATCTGATCCAATGAGAAATTATCAAGCATGATCACATCGACGTCGGCGGCTAAGGCTTCTTTTAACTGCAAGATGGTCTCAACCTCAACTTCAACCATCTTTTCAGGTGCTACAACTCTGGCCTTTGCAACCGCTTGAGTGATGGAATGATCGCAGGCGGCAATATGATTTTCCTTAATCAAAAAAGCATCAAAAAGACCGATGCGGTGATTGACTCCACCACCGCAAGTCACGGCATATTTCTGCGCCAATCTGAAACCAGGAATGGTTTTTCGCGTATCCAGAACTCGACTGTGAGTATGCGCAATTGCATCGACATATCGATCTGTTATCGTCGCCACGGCTGATAAAAGCTGCAAGAAATTCAAGGCGCAACGCTCCGCAGACAGAATGCTTCTGGCAGAACCCTGGACTCCAAAAATCACCTCATCGGCTGAAACTCTATCTCCATCCTTTTTATACCAGATCAACCTGATAGCCGGATCGATTTCGTTAAAGACTTCATCGACCCAGGCGCTTCCACACAAAATCATGGCCTCACGCGTGATAACGCGAGCATGAAGGCAAGTTGCCTCATCGATTAACAACACATTGATATCCCCTGTGGCAATATCTTCACTCAAGGCTGTTTTTACCATATCACGAATAAGTCTTGAATCAACGCGCGTGACCTGATCTGCATTTAAATGTTTTTTTCTTTTTTTTACCATGACGTCCATCATCTATTGCCTTTTATAAACCAGCTGATTCTGATTTTGAAATTCAACCATGCGATTAAGCGGCATCAACGCCTGAGATCTGATTGTTTTATCGACCTTTATCTCATTGTTTTCATTCTGAAGCACCGCCGCCAGATTTTTCAAACCATTTAGCTTCATCCATGGGCAGATCGCACAGGATTTGCATTCCGCCGCATGACCTCCTGTCGGCGCCTCGATAAACTGTTTATCGGGACTGGCTTGACGCATCTTATAAAGAATGCCGCTTTCGGTAGCAACGATAAAATATTTATGAGGCAGCTCTTTTGACGCCTTTAAAAGCTGAGAGGTTGAACCGACCACATCGGCCATATCGACCACTTCTTTGGGCGATTCCGGGTGTACCAACACCGCCGCATCGGGTAGCGCCGCCTTAAGCTCATAAATCGCCTTGGCCTTAAACTCATCATGAACGATACAGGCACCGTTATAATGCACCATATCGGCTCCGGTTTCCCGCTCAATCCAGCGCCCCAGATACTTATCCGGTGCCCATAAAATCTTGTCTCCACGATCATGCAGATACTGACAGATCTCAAGCGCATTTGATGAGGTAACCGTCCAATCTGCCAGTGCCTTGACGGCCGCCGAGGTGTTGACATAAACCACTACTGTGCGATCAGGATGTTGTGCCTTGAAGGCAGCCAACTCCTCGGCACGACAGCTGATATCGAGCGAACATTCCGCCTCAAGCGTCGGCATGATAATCTTTTTTTGTGGGCTTAAGATCTTGGCGCTCTCTCCCATAAAACGCACACCAGCCACAACGATAAGCTTGGCCTCATGATCGCGCCCAAAACGCGCCATCTCCAGTGAATCACCGACCTTGCCACCGGTTTCCTCAGCCAGACGCTGAATCTCATCATCGACATAATAATGAGCGATTAAACAGGCATTTTTGGCCTTCAGCAATCGTTTTATCTTATCACGATACTGATTTTTTTCATTCTCATCGACTTGATTTTCGTCTGCCTTTGGCCAGAATTTGGCGACTCGCGAATGAAACTCCGTTGTTTTAATCATCTCTTAGACTCCGGTAGTGAATATCCAACAACTTGAAGAAATTGTTTCAGGATTTTAAATCGCATCAATCACGCTATGCCCGAGAGCTTCTCCAACTGCTGATTGAGTTTTTGTTTTGTCTCAATGACCAAAGCACGTTTATCTTTTTCTTTTGCCACGACTGCCTCTGGCGCATTGGCGACAAAATTTGGATTCGAAAGCTTACCATTTAAGCGTTTAAGCTCGCCATCAATTTTACCTAATTCTTTGATAATACGCGCCTGCTCGGCGGCGACATTGATCAATCCAGCCAGAGGAATATGAAGCTCCAGCGTATCGACTATGGTCGTGGCTGAGATTGGCACCTCATCACTAAAGATAATCGCATCGACTCTTGTCATCGTTTTAATCAAATCCATCATGCCATTGATGCGTCTTTGTGTCATTGCCTCGGCGTTTTTAATATAAAGCGGAATCATAACCGAAGGCTTAAGCTCCATCTCCGCACGAAGCGTGCGAATGGCAATGACAAATTTTTTCAACCAGGCAATATCGGCTTCTGCACTCGTATCGATCAGCGCCTCATCATAACGTGGAAAGCTTGCAATCATAAGCGAGGATGCCGGCGAATTTGAATAGTTTTTAAGCTGTTGGTAAATCTCCTCGGAGATAAACGGAATAATCGGGTGAACCAGTTTTAAAATGGCTTCCAGCACGGCTATAAGCGTAAAACGCACGCCTTTTTTCACAACCATCTCAACCTCAGAATTAAGCACCGCTTTGGCAAACTCAACATACCAGTCACAATACTCATTCCAGACAAATTCATAAAGCTCTTGCGCCAGAAGGTCAAAACGATATTGAGCAATATTCTCATGCACCCGTTTCACCGTCTCATTCAGACGTTGCCAGATCCAGCGTTCAGCCACACCAAATTGACGTTGCTGATCGCTGATATCAAATTCTTCAAGATTCATCAACACAAAGCGTGAAGCATTCCACAATTTATTACAGAAATTACGATACCCCTGCATTCTTGGGACATCAAAACAGATGTCACGCGAGGTTGAAGCCAGCGCGGTGAAAGTAAAACGAAGTGCATCGGCACCAAAGGCATCGATGCCTTCCGGGTAATCTCGCCGAGTGGCTTTCTCCACCTTTGTTCTCATCTGTGGCTGCATTAATCCCGATGTACGCTTGACAATCAAATCCTCCAGGCTGATACCATCAATCAAGTCTACAGGATCAAGCACATTACCCTTGGATTTTGACATCTTCTGCCCTTCGGCATCACGAATAAGCCCGGTGATATAGATATCCCTAAACGGAACATCTTTCATAAAATAAAGACCGAACATCATCATTCTGGCCACCCAAAAGAAAATGATATCAAAACCGGTCACCAATACACTGGTTGGATAATACCTGGCAAGATCAGGGGTTTCATGTGGCCAACCCAGGGTCGAAAACGGCCATAACGCCGAGGAAAACCAGGTGTCAAACACATCTTCATCCTGAGTAAGCACTGTCGATTCAGGAAGCTGATAGTTTAATCTGATCTCATCACAATTGCGACCGACATAGATATTACCGTTATCGTCATACCAAGCCGGAATTCGATGCCCCCACCACAGCTGACGTGAAATACACCAGTCTTTTAGATCGCGCATCCAGGAATAATAGGTATTCTTCCAGTTATCGGGCACAAAACGCACAGTGCCAGTTTCAACGGCTTCAATCGCCGGTTTGGCCAAAACATCCGCCTTGACAAACCACTGTTCAGTCAAAAAGGGTTCGATAATCTCGCCGCTTCGGTCACCTCTTGGCACTTTCAATACATGAGGTTCCGTTTTAACCAAAAGATCGATGGCCTCCAGATCTTTAAGGATTTGCCGGCGTGCGGCAAAACGCTCGAGTCCTTGATATGCTTTTGGCGCATTCTCATTGATATATGCTTCTTTGGTCAAGATGTTAATCATGGCAAGTCCATGACGCTGCCCGATCTCATAATCATTAAAATCATGCGCCGGAGTGATCTTGACACAACCGGTACCAAAACGCTGATCAACATAGTCATCGGCGATAATTGGAATCTCACGCTCGGTTAACGGCAAGGCAATCATCTTGCCGATCAAATGGCGATAGCGGGTATCCTCGGGATGCACAGCCACGGCAACATCACCTAACATGGTCTCGGGACGCGTGGTAGCAATCACCAGCTCATCACTGCCATCGGCCAAGGGATAGCGAATATGCCACAGAAACCCTTTTTCTTCTTCCTGCACGACCTCAAGATCTGATACCGCCGTCAGCAGCTTTGGATCCCAGTTAACGAGTCGCTGACCACGATAGATCAATCCATCCTCATAAAGTCGTACAAAACACTCTGTCACGGCCTCTGACAATCCATCATCCATGGTAAAGCGCTCTCGATCCCAGTCGGGTGAATGCCCTAAACGGCGCATCTGCTGGCCAATACTTCCACCGGAATATTCCTTCCATTGCCAGATCTTATCGATAAAAGCCTTGCGCCCTAGATCGTGTCGGCTTAACCCCTCTTCGGCTTGAAGTTTACGCTCAACCACCATCTGTGTGGCAATGCCGGCATGATCGGTTCCTGGCTGCCACAGCGTATCATCCGACATCATGCGATGATAACGCGTTAAGAGATCCATTAAGGTATGTTGAAATCCATGCCCCATATGCAGCGTTCCGGTCACATTCGGTGGTGGTAACATGATAGTAAATGGGGCACCCTCATGCTGCCCCGATTTAAAATAACCGGCCTTTTCCCAACTTTCATAGCAGGAAGCTTCAATAGCCTGAGGGTCATAGTTTTTTTGCATCGTTAAATCGCTCAATGACATCAATTCGCCCTATTCTATCACAAGCTCTTCCTAATCCAAACCGGCTAAAACGACAAGAACGCTATTTTTCATCAGAAAGATGCCTCACTGACCACGCATAAACAGCTTATCAAGCTCATTGATGGTAAGCCTGATCCAGGTCGGTCGTCCATGATTGCATTGATCTGACCGCTCTGTTTCTTCCATCTGTCTCAACAGATGATTCATCTCTTCCAGGCTTAGTATATCATGAGCTCGTACGGCTTTATGACAGGATATTGTGGCTAAAACTCGATGCAAATAAATCTCATCTTCTTTAGAATGCCCAAACTGACGAAGATCTTCTGCAATTTGGATTAAAAGATAACCAATATCTCGGTTGTTCAAATAGACTGGAATGGCTCGAATCACCAGATCCTGTTCACCAAAACGCTCGATGACAAAGCCCATCCTAGAGATCAGATCCTGATATTCTTCAAGCACAGAAAGTGCCTCTGCACTCATCGGCTGAGTTATCGGAACCAGTAACTGCTGCGACATCAACTGTTGATCACGCCAGCTTTTTTTGACCGCCTCATACAATACCCGTTCATGCGCCGCATGCATATCGACGATGATCATCCCATCCTGGCACTGAGACAGAATATAAATGCCATGCAGCTGAGCGACGGCAAATCCCAACGGAAATGTCTTTTTTGGAGAATGCGCCCTTTGATCAAATTCTGTTGTTTTACCATGTTCAAGCGCGAAATGATTAATCTGTGGCATGGTGTCTGCCAAAACATCTGACTGTAACCCTTTCTGCCAACGCTTCTCATAATCAGCTTCATCGCTTATCTTTTCACGGACATCATCATCCACCACATTGATGATCTGACGATACAGCGCATTATTTTTGGCATATGAAGCGGCGTTTTTGATCTCCTTCTGCCAGAAGTCACCTTTCTGAAAATCGGGCTTACTTGCCTGATTTTGTGATTTAACAGCAAGTGTTTCGATTGTATCAAGCTCTGCTTTCACCGGATCTGGCGCCTCAAAATGAATGGCCTGAACGGAATCGCTAAGTGATAAATGTGGGCTATCCAGCTGTGTATCTGTCAGCGTTTTCGACCTCGTTATGGATAACGCCTTATGAATTTTGCCGAATAAAAAGTCGTGAACCGTACGAGACTGACGAAATCGAACTTCATGTTTTGTAGGATGCACATTGACATCGATCAGTGTCGGATCGATGGCAAAATACAACACAAAGGCCGGATAACGCTGATGATGCAGCACATCTCGATAAGCCTGTTTGATGGCATGAGCCACCAGCTTATCCTTGATGATGCGCCCATTAACATAAAAATATTGAAGATCGGCTCGCGCTTTGGAAAAATCAGGTTTTGCCACCCATCCCCACAGCCGCATGCTTTCATATTGCTCATCAATCAACAACGCATTTTCCATGAATTCCTGACCGCAGATGCTCTCAATACGCTGTTTTTGTTTCTCCAGGGTATCGGCAACCGAATAATATTTCAGCTCTTTGCCGTTGTGAATCAAACGCAGGGAGAGCTGAAAATGGCATAACAAAAACTTTCGGATCAGCTCGTCAATATGCGCATATTCAGTGCGATCCGTCTTTAAAAACTGACGCCTGGCCGGCGTATTATAAAATAACTCATCGACCTCAATCGTCGTACCCTGCGGGTGAGATCTCGGCAGAATTTTATCGCACAGCTGATTATCAAGACAAAACGCCGTAGCCTGATCAGGCGTTTTAGAGATGATTTTCACCTTTGCAATCGAGGCAATACTGGCCAGTGCCTCGCCGCGAAACCCCATGCTGTTGATCGCCTCAAGCTCTTCCAGACTGTAAACTTTGCTTGTTGCATGCGGCATCAATGTCAAAGCCAGATCATCAGGATGAATGCCAAAGCCGTTATCGGTTATCTTTATCGACTGTTTCCCGCCATTATCGAGCAAAACAGTGATATCATCGGCACCGGCATCGATCGCATTTTCAATCAACTCTTTAATCACCGATGATGGCCGCTCCACTACCTCACCGGCGGCAATCTGATTGGCCAACTCCACCGACAACACTCTTATAGGACGTTTTTGCATGCCAACTCCCTTGTGTACTGTTTCAAAATAAGGTCGATCAGCTGCCTCGCCATGACTTTCTTGCTGCTTCGCGGCAGGTTGATCGGCTCCTGGTCGCCGGCAAAAAACACACTGTTTTGACTGTCATCGGCATAAAAAGGAAACCCTGAGGCCGCATCAACTTCATTTAAAATCAACATGTCAGCTCCCTTTCGCTTTAGTTTTTCTCTGGCATTGACTTCAGCATTATCGGTCTCGGCGGCAAAACCAACACAAAATACGCGCCGCTTGTCGGCCACCTCAGCCAAAATGTCTTTATTTTTCACCAGCTTCAATGTCATCGACGATTGCGCTTCTGATTTTTTAAGTTTCGTCTTGGCAATGCTCTCAACCTTAAAATCGGCCACGGCTGCCGCGGCAATAAAGATATCAATAGTATCCACTCTTGTCATCACCGCCTCATACATCTGATCCGCCGATTTCACCAAAATGCACTTAGCCTCTGCTGGCGGATCAAGCTGTACCGGCCCTGATATCAGGGTCACATCACAGCCATACTCGGTAAAACAGCTCGCCAGTGCATACCCCATCTTACCCGAGCTGTGATTGGATAAAAACCGAACGGGATCGATTGCCTCCACGGTTGGTCCTGCTGTAATCATGACTTTTAGAGCAGATTTTTTACCATTGATCGGCCAAGTCTGAACATCTATCTGCTGCATCTGATCATAAATCCTATTGTAAATCACTTCAGGCGCCATCATTCTCCCATAACCAACATCACCACAAGCCTGCTGACCACTTTCTGGAGGAAGAAGATAAAAACCCGAGGCAATCAAGTGATTGACATTATGCTGAACCTGTTGATTCTGCCACATATATTTATTCATGGCAGGGGCGATAAAAACCGGCTTTGTTGTCGCCAGAACAAGGGTTGATAACAGGTTATCCGCCAACCCGCAAGCAAGCCTGGCAATAGTGTTGGCCGTGGCCGGGGCAATCACAATCGCATCCGGCCAGCGTGCAAGTTCAATATGCTCAATGCTGTCATCGACATAATCGAAACAATCATCATATACCCGAGCACCACAGATTGCCTCAAAGCTAAGTGGTGCCACAAATTGTTTTGCTGCCTGGCTCATCACCACCTTTACCTTAACACCTGATTTCACCCATAATCGTGCAAGCTCACAGGCTTTATAGGCCGCGATTCCACCGCTGACCATCAGCAATACTTTTCTCACCAACCCATCATCCTCCTAAAAAATCCATTAAATCTCGCCTAATCTCAGGCATCACGACCTGAGGATAGCCTACCTCTACCAGATACAGCCCATTAGCTGGCGCCGTTTTTGCTGCCAATCGCCTGTCTTTCAGTAACAACAGCGTCTTAACCCAATCAGGCGATCTGTGATTTAAACCAATCTCAAGCATGGAACCGACAATATTTCTGACCATGTGATGCAAAAAAGCATTGCCTTTGATATCGAAGATGACAAAACGTCCATAACGGTGAAATCGAGCCGAGTCGATGCGGCGATATGGCGAGTTCGACTGACACTCAGCCGCCCGAAAACTACTGAAATCCTGCTCACCAAGAAGATACTGACAGGCCTCGTTCATAAGCTCAATATTTAAGGGTTTTCGAACCCAGCTTGTCAACGGATCAAACAAGGCACTGGAGTATGATGATTCATAAAGCACATAATTGTATCGGCGATAGATAGCGCTAAAACGTGCCGAGAAACCGGCATCGACCTCGTGAAAAGCCACCACTTTAACATCCTTAGGTAATCGTGAATTCACCCCTAATGTCCAGGCTTTTGCATCACGCCACTTCGTCGTCATAAAGCTGACCACCTGAGCGGTGGCATGCACTCCTGCGTCAGTTCGTCCAGCACAAACAACCACAATATTCTCATCGGCGATAAAAGACAATGCTCGCTCCAGCACTTCTTGCACTCCCAGACTGTGATTCTGGCGTTGCCAGCCACAATAGCGACTGCCCTGATATTCAACGACAAGCGCATAGTAACGTCGATTTTCCACTTATATTCTGTTTTGATTCTGCCATTTTCCCTATTATACAATGTCGACTTAATAAGGATAGAGCCTAAGCCACATTTTCCTGATTTTACACGAATCGCTAAATTTGTTTAAAATTGATCAACCACAATGGTAATGCCACATCACTTATCGCATCACTGCCAATTTTCATCGTACGCCTGTCATAATCAAACGATAATTGGTCACTGTTACTGCCATTTAGACTGATGCTGGCAAAGATCTCACCATTGATACTCGAAACAAAATAAGTCTCATCTGTTGAGCTGACAACGATGAAAAGCGCACCGAAGGGAATCAGCGCTTCAATCCTCTCACCGGCAAACGCAACAATCTGCTCATCATCAAGCGACCCTTCAGCCATATCGTAATCATAAATCATAACCCGATCGCCACTGGCCACAAGCAATTTCAAAGGCTTATCCTCTCCAACGTATGATATCACCGGTTGCATCGACAGCTCATAGACAAAATCATCGCTTACCTCCATCTCATCACTGATGAAAGCTGAGCCATTATAGCGAGTATCATAAATATATTCTAACCCCGATTGCTGAGAAACAAATACCAGAATACGATCTGTATTCAGACCTCTGTCAATATCAACCGGTAAAAGAAAGATGGAAGACGCCACAGATTGACCATAGTCGACTTTTGGATAGTCGATACGATAGCTCAGAAGAACGCCATCATCATAATCAGCCATATCAGTGATGGAAAATCCATCATCATCGGTATGATAAAGACTGCCACTGACATGATTCTCTGCATCTGTTGTCACCACAAAAGGACGAGACAGACCGCCACTGCTGATAAGACTGACCGCCAACGGTTTATCGGTATTTTGAGTTGGAAAAAAAGGCTGCCAGTTATTTAATACAGAGGCGATATAATCACTTATCTCTGACCAATCATCTCCTTGATAGACTTTGATCAACCCCTCATCACGAAAATAGGCAAAATCACCCTCTTGGTAGGTGATCAATGCATTATAGTCAACCACCACGATGCTGCCCTCTCCCGGCGGCATAAGACGAGACCACTGAAGGTTCATCATGGTTTGTGATGGGTTGTTTAACAGCACGTCAAGCCCCATGCTTGTGATATACATTTCATTGCTGTCATTCCAGATCAAAAGCGTGATATACCAATCGCCAGCCTCAAGCTGCCAGCCAATATCAAGATGAAAGTCGGTATTCTCTGGCAAGAAAGTTATACCCAAGTTGGTAAATTATTGATTAAATGTTCATCAAAATACTCTTTT
>JBMSHD010000002.1:0-45803 GCA_049416425.1 Francisellaceae bacterium
GAGGTTAGGTGGGGTTGGATAAACTATCTTTTCAACGAATAATGCGTAAAGAGCCTTCGTAGAACCCCCTCCCCCTTAACACAAGGAGGAGAATGTTTCTTTCTGCCCTGATTTTAGAGAATTAAAATTAAAAAGGGCAAATCATGTTTCCCATACATCACTACTTTATGCAGCAGGCGCTGATGTTGGCGGCAAGAGGCCGATTGACGGTCTCGCCCAATCCTATGGTTGGCTGTATCATCGTTAAAAATGGACGCATCGTTGGCGAAGGCTGGCATCGTTTTGCCGGGGATAAACACGCCGAGATTCACGCCTTGGATCAAGCTGGCGTTAAGGCGAGAAAAGCGGATGTCTATGTCACGCTTGAGCCCTGTTGTCATCATGGCAGAACGCCGCCTTGTGTCGATGCGCTTATCGCCCATGGTGTCGCTCGCGTTATTATCGCCGATGAAGATCCTAATCCGGTTGTCGGTGGCAGATCTGTGGCTATCTTAAAGCAGGCGGGTATTGAGGTCATCATCGGTATTGCCAGAGAGTCCGCGCAAGCGCTTAATAACATCTTCTATCATTTCCACCAGCAGAAACGGTCTTATATTTTTGCCAAATGGGCGATGTCATTGGATGGCAGAACCACGGTCAATGCCGGTGATGACAAACGTATTTCAAATCAATGGACTCAAATTGAGATGCATAATCTACGAAATCGCGTCGATGCTATTTTAGTGGGATCTGGCACGGTGAATGAAGACGATCCGGTTTTAACTGTCAGATTGAGTGAAGCGCAATGGATCCGACAACCTTTGAGAGTCGTTGTATCTGCTGCTTTGAATGTTGATACCAAGGCCGCTGTTTGGCAATGTCAAAATCAGAAGACGCTGGTATTTACCACGAATAAGGCGGATGTAAACACAATGGCAAAACTGAGATGTCAAGGTGTTGAATGCATCGTGCTTGAACCCGATAACGATGGTCAACTCGATATCAAAGCGGTGGTGGTGATTTTGGCCAAGCGGGGTGTGACCAGTCTTCTTGTTGAAGGAGGGCGTAGAACGCATGCCGCTTTTTTTGCCGCCGGCATAGTCGATGAGATCGTCACTATCGTTTCACCTAAACTTATTTTCGAATTTAAACAGAAGCAGGCGGCTAAGGTTAAAGCGATAAACTCTAGCGCCGATGATTGCCTTATTAACACCACATTGAATTAGGAGAAGACATATGTTTAGTGGAATCGTACAGGAGATTGGAAAGATCAAATTACGGCATTTTAGCGATGAAATTCTGACGCTTGAGATCGCCTTTGATTCAGCCGCTCAATGCCGTATCGGCGACAGTGTGGCTGTCAATGGTGTGTGTTTGACCGTGGTGGCGATCAGTGATGAGAAGCAGGCGAGGTTTGAGGTGGTTGCTGAGACCTTGAGAAAGACAACTTTAGCCACATTAAGTCAAGCCGATGAAGTCAATATTGAGCTGGCACTTAGATACGGTGATCCTGTTGGCGGTCATCTGGTATCGGGACATATCGATGGTGTTGCCGAGATCGAGACAATCCAGAAAGAGGGCGGTGCTTTGCTCGTGAGATTTGGTGCCGATAAATCATGGCTTAACTATATGGTTGATAAGGGTTTTATTACTATCGATGGCATGAGTATTACTCTCATTGAGGTGCTGGAGGATTCCTTTACGGTGAGTTTTATACCCCAAACCATCACCGCTACGATTGTTAAAAATTATAAGCCGGATACAAAGGTTAATATCGAGATCGATGCCATGGGGAAACAAATTTATAAGTATCTCGACCATCTCAATATTTATTCTCAAGCTGGTGTTAAATAAAAGCGCTTTAGACGTTTAACGCTAACATAGTTAAAAGCTATTTACGTATTACTTGTTGAAAATAATAGTTTCTCTAACCCCACCTAACCTCCCCTTGATCTCAAGGGGAGGGAATGTGTGTCTCCTCCCCCTTGTTTTAAGGGGGAGGCAGGGAGGGGGCTCTACGAATAGTGTTAAATAAAAGCGCTTAGTTAAAAAATAAAGGAGCGATAAGCATGTATGAAGAGGTTGAAAAACGGGTGTTGACGGCGCTGGCTGCCTTGAAAGAAGGTAAGTGCATCATCATTACCGACAGTGAAGATCGAGAGAATGAAGGCGATATCGTCTTTCCGGCTGAGCTGGCCGATGAAAAGCGATTGGCTTTTGCCCTGAAATATACCAGCGGTATCGTCTGTCTGGCGATGAGCAAAGCACAGGCAAAGCGGCTTGATCTTGATTATATGGTTCCCTCTCAACACAACAACAGTCGGTTTCAAACGCCTTTTACCATCAGCATTGAGGCGGCATCTGGGGTGAGTACCGGTGTTTCGGCCAAAGATCGGGCACATACCATTAAAGTGGCGGCAAATGTCAATGCTGATCCTTTGGATCTGTCACGTCCGGGTCATATATTCCCGTTGATTGCCCATGATCTGGGTGTCTTTGCCCGTCCTGGACATACCGAAGCATCCGTTGACATTGTGAGACTGGCGGGTTTTAGAGCATCGGCGGTATTGTCTGAGTTGATGGATGAAGACGGTCGTATGATGAAGGGGGAGACGATTACAAAATTTGCCGAAGCGCACGATCTTGTGGTGATCAGCATCGAAGACATTCGTCGTTATCGATTGAAGCATGATGGCTATCTCGATAAAGCCGTCAGCAGCAACATTCCTTTATCCATTGTCGGTGAGTGCGATATCAGTGTATTTCATGATGCATTAAGTGCTAAAGAGACGATTGTCATCAGTAAAAATATCACCGATAATCCATTGGTTCGCCTTCATTCTTCCTGTATCACCGGGGATTTATTCGGTTCGCTTAAATGTGACTGTCAATCTCAACTAAACCATGCTCTATCACGTATCAAAGAAGAAGGCGGAATCTTGATTTATCTGAATCAGGAGGGCCGAGGTATCGGGCTTGTCAATAAGCTTAAGGCTTATGAGCTGCAAAGAACACAAGGCTTAAATACCATCGATGCCAATCTGGCACTCGGTCTTAAAGTCGATGCCAGAGATTATGATGCGGCGATTGAAATTCTCTATCGGCTTGCCATTACACATTGTCGACTTCTCACCAATAATCCCGATAAGATCAAAGCCGTTGAAGAAGCGGGTATTGTCGTGACTCGTGAAGCGTCATTTTCGGCAATCAACGCACATAATTTAGCCTATTTACAGACTAAAAACACCCATTTAGCTCATGAGATAGAGGGAATTGAGACTAGCGCTTCTCTATAAAGAGATGCAATAGATTTATTCATCCAAAAAACAAAAAAGGAAACAAAAATGAAAATAGCCATCATCGTCAGTCAATTTAACGAACTCATTACCGATAAACTTCTGGAAGGTGCGCTGATTGAGGCCAAAGAGCAAGGTATTGAATCGCCGGATGTCTTTTACGTACCCGGTGCCGTGGAGCTGCCCTATGCGGCTCAACAGCTGGCCAAAAGCCAGAAATACGATGCCATCGTGCTTTTGGGGGCAGTGATTCGCGGGCAGAGCGATCATTATGATTATGTTTGTCAGCAGGTCTCCTATGCCACTCAGAAAGTGATGCTGAAATATGATCTGCCGGTGATCTTTGGTGTGTTGACGACGCATAATAAAGAGCAGGCGCTCGATCGCGTCGGTGGTGCCAAAGGCCACAAGGGGCGATACGCCATGAAAGCCGCCATTGATATGGTAAACTTTCCCTGCTAGTGTTCACCCTGATAGGCCTTGTGTCGTTTTACGCCGTGCATCAATGGCCAGATGGTGAAGATGGCAAAGACGATAATAAAATAAAACCACTCATTGGCCGGCATTGGGTCTATATGATCGATGATGGTAAAGAGTGTGTATATCATTACCACCATAAGTCCCGAGGCTCCACTGGCTAAGCCTTGCGCTTTGCCCTGTAGTTCAATTTTTGTGTGTCTTTGTGCCAGTGTGATCATAATCGCCCAGCAGGACTGGCACATGCCTATGATGAAATAGCAGACGATAGCAAGCATAATATGATGGATAGATGCCAAGGTTAGATAAATAAAAGCGGATAGGATAAGCATTCGTACCAGAAGTCGCACTTCTGTGAGCTTCTCGGCAATATAAGGCATGATCAATGTGCCCAGGATAAAACCAAAAGAAAAGGCAGTCTCCATCACCGCAAACTCAATGGAGCTCGCCGAGAGCACATTTTTGGCATAAGGGGCAACAAAGGCCGGAACCACCATAAAAGTCGTGGTGAATGAGACCTGAGCCAGGTAGTACCACAGCACAAAGCGTTTGTGTTTAAGATAGTGAAAAATCTTCTTCCAGTTGTTGATAAATCCGGATTTGTCGACTTCCAGCTTTCGCATCGGATGCATGCCAAGACTGGCAATAAAGGCGATAAAACAGAAGACAAACAGCAAAAACAGGATAGTATGCGTCGTCGTGATTGAGATCAGAAATCCGCCTAAAGACATGCCGATGACCATGCCGATTTCAAAAATGCCATCGATGGTTGAATTGGCATACATTAGCTGACTGTCATCGGCAAACATCTCACGAATAAAGATTAAAGCTGCCGGCATATAGAAAGCCAGAACAATGCCCCACATGCCGCTGAAAATATAGACTTTTGTTAATGTGTCGAGATTGCCGACAAACAAGAAAATAAAGATCACCAGTGCTCTTAATCCTGTGGTGGCGATAATGATATTGCGCCTGGGAAAACGATCGGCAAAATAGCCAGTCAGTGGTGTCAAAATCGTGGCCGATATCCACCAGGTGAACATAAACAGAATGATCGCCAGAATATTATTGTAAATGCTAAGCAGATGCCAGCTAAAGGCAATATAGGCCGTACCTACCGATAAGGCGGAAAAAAACGCCATGACGGCGGCCAGGGTAAAGGATTTATTCTTAAACAGAGCTGCTCGACGCCTCATATAGCTGGACATTGTAAATTCTCTTAGACGATTTGGTTTTTTGACAGGTTAAATCTATGACCATCTCCCGCCTTCACAACCAGTCTATCACGGGGCTTAAGATCCAGGCAATCACTATTACGTGAATCTTTCTGATATCTTATACCGCCAGGCGTTTAAGCAGGCCGCGTTTTTTCATATAGATACTCAACAGTGAGATGGCCGCCGGGGTCACTCCAGGGATTCTTGAAGCCTCACCCAGGTTCTGGGGTTTTTGTTGTGAGAGCTTCTGACGAACTTCATTGGACAAACCCGAAACAAGATGATAGTCAAAGTTGGCTGGAATAGCTGTGTTTTCCATGGTTTTCTGTGATGCAATTTCCTGATTCTGGCGCTCGATATAACCGGCGTATTTTGCCAAAATTTCCAGCTGCTCAATGGCCTCTTTATGATCGATAAAATCACCGAGTGCATTGACCCTGGCCAGTTTGTCATAGCTCATCTCCGGGCGTTTTAAAAGATCAAACAGGCTTGATTCACGGCTCAGCTCAATGCCAAGCTTCTCTTTTAATGCCTCTGCCTTTGCGGTTTTAGGTGACACCCAGTTTGATTGCAGACGATGACGTTCATCGTTGATAAGGGCAAGCTTAGCTAAAAACTGTTCTCTCTCTTTCTCACTCAACAATCCAAGCTCAATCGCCTTAGGGCACAGGCGCATATCGGCGTTGTCTTCACGAAGAATCAGTCGATATTCGGCGCGAGAGGTAAACATGCGATACGGCTCGAGTGTGCCTTTGGTGATTAAGTCATCGATAAGCACACCGATATAAGCCTCACTGCGCTTTGGTGACCAGGCTGATTTAGCTGACACTTTCAAGGCGGCGTTGATCCCGGCGATAATGCCCTGAGCCGCCGCCTCTTCATAACCGGTTGTGCCATTGATTTGACCGGCAAAGAACAGCCTGTCAATGACTTTGGTCTCCAGTGAAGATTTCAAGCCTCTGGGGTCAAAAAAGTCATATTCAATGGCATAGCCGGGACGGGTGATATGTGCCCTCTCAAAGCCTTTGATGCTTTGGATGAACTGAAGCTGGACATCAAAAGGAAGACTGGTTGACATGCCATTTGGGTAAAGCTCGATATTATCCAGTCCTTCTGGTTCGACAAAAATCTGATGGCGATCTTTATCGGCAAAACGCACGATTTTATCCTCAATGGATGGGCAGTAGCGTGGGCCTATGCCTTCGATCTTGCCGCCGTACATGGCAGAGCGATGCAGGTTATCGCGAATGATGGCGTGTGTTTTGTCATTGGTGTAGGTGATATGACAAGGCAGCTGTTTGGGGTGTTTTAATTCATGCTCAAAAAAGGAGAAATTAAGTGGAGCATCATCCCCATTTTGGATTTCCATCACCGAAAAATCGACGCTGCGCTTATCGATTCGGGGTGGGGTGCCGGTTTTTAAACGGGCGACATTGAAATCGAGCGCTCTTAACATATAAGCCAAGGCATTGGCCGGAGCGTCACCGGCACGACCGCCTTCATAATGGTTAAAGCCAATATGAATCTTGCCACCTAAGAAAGTCCCTACCGTCAGTACAACGGTATTGGCGTGAAAAGTCAGTCCCATTTTGGTGACAACACCGATGACGGTGTTGTTTTCGATGATGAGATCATCGACGGCCTGCTGAAATATGGAAAGATTGTCCTGCCGCTCGAGCATGGATCTGACGGCTTGTCGATATAAGGCGCGATCCGCCTGAGCACGGGTGGCACGAACGGCTGGCCCCTTTCTGGCATTTAAGGTGCGAAACTGAATGCCGGCGTGATCGATGGCTTTGGCCATAATACCTCCGAGGGCATCAACCTCTTTGACCAAATGCCCTTTACCGATTCCACCGATGGCAGGATTGCAGGACATCGCCCCCAGGGTGTCAATATTGTGTGTTAGCAGCAAGGTTTTTGCGCCCATACGCGCGGCAGCGGCAGCGGCCTCGGTGCCGGCATGGCCACCCCCGACGACGATAACATCAAAAATTTGTGGGTAGAGCATCAGTATTTTGTATCCGCATTCATTATCTCGTGGCTATGATAGCGAAGATTAACGATAAAGTCCATGTTGTTTGGTGATATTTCGGACAGATATGTGCCGATTTGCTTGAGATTTTCTGATTATTGATCGAGTTTTGGAATAAGGTGCAGCTCAGGCATTCGCTCATCATCTTAAAGCGGCTACCACAATCAGATTTGGCTAGATTTGGTGTGTGGGTTGATGGTGAATTTGACCATGGTTTATTGTTTAGAATCAGGTATGCGGCATAAGCGATCCATATTGTTCAAGACTATTGATGCGGCGAATTTCAACCTGCTGACTGGGGATGATGGCGGCGATGATCAGCCCGATGATTCCAACAGTGATCAATAATACACACAGCCCGGTTGTCGCCGGAAGAAAACCCATGACTATCGTCGCCAACATCGGTGAGAAACCCGATAGTGAGGCGCCGAAGCCAAAACCAATAGAGCAACCGGTGGCTCGGACTCGTGGCGGGAAAATTTCTGTGTAGTAAGGGGTTGAGACGCCCTGAATCATGGATGTCAGTATCGCCATGGCGATCACCATTAAGGTAATAATATAGATATTTGACAGTTGCATCAGCATGACCATTGGAACCGAGCAGATTAACAAGATCATCCAACCGGCGATATGGGTGCGCCGGCGTCCAAAAATATCGGATAAATAACCAAAAAGCGGCATGGTGATGCACATGGCGGCGATGGCGATGGTATTGATGGCCAGTGCGGTGGTCAGGCTTAGGTTGAGTTCGGTTTCCATATAGACGACCATATAGGTGATATCGAGATAATACAATATCATGGCCATGGTTGAGAGAATGACGATCAGTGTCAAGCGCCAGCTGTAATATTGCATCAGTTGTTTAATCGGCTGTTTCTTAAAATGGGTCTCGGCATACTCTTCACGGTCATCTTTACGGAAGAATAATTGCAGCAACAGCAGAAAAAAGCCTAAAGCAAAGGGCAGGCGCCAGGCATAATATTGCCATTGTGCAGGAAGCAAGTGTAGGCTTAGATAGCTCAAAGCCGAGGCCAGAAGAAAGCCGACAACGGCCGTTGAATAAGTCACAGACAGACTAAATCCGGTATATTTTTGTTTTTTATCTTCACAGGTGATGGTCATGAGGTTGCCGAACTGTCCACCGGCGGATAGTCCTTGCAGGATGCGAACTACTATTAACAGGATGGGAGCCCTGATACCGATAATATGATAATCAGGTAAAAAAGCCATAGCAATGGTGGGGATGGCCATGAAGATGATGGCGATGTTCATGGCATAATGGCGACCCAGTCGGTCTCCCAGGCGGCCAAAGAGCACCGAGCCGACGGGGCGGGCGATAAAGCCGGCGCCAAAAGCACCAAATGTGGCAATTAATCCAATCCAGACACTGGTATGAGGGAAAAATTGAGCGGCAATAACGGTGGCGAAATAGCCATACAGTGAAAAATCATACCATTCTATTATATTTCCAAATGAATTTTTAAATATCGACATTATTCGATCAATCATAGAATATCCTTATATTTATATGTTTAGTTTAGAGAACTCGTGAGTTTTAAGACACCACTACTATACTGGGAATGTGCGAAAAATAACTTCCCATATATAACCACTATGAAATTTTGTTTCTCGTCATTGCTGCGACAGGCGGCAATCTAGCTGGCCAGTGTAACATTGGAAGACTACTGACGATTGTTGCATCTAAGTATGCCTTGCAAAAAAAGGGAATTTATTTCAGATACGTTCTCTTATAATAAAATTTACAAATAACAACCACCTCCATTTCGGCAAATTCACTGTTTTATCGAAATATAAGCTATAATGATACTCCCATAAGATGAGATGTCAATGATGTGCATTTGGCAATTAATTGCAATTTTTTCCTTGAATTTTCGCCATCCATGCCAACCTTTATCTGGGTATGACACCCAATTGTTGAAATAAAAACAGGAGCAAACATGTCCGATAAACAAGTCTTTGATTTTCAAACCGAAGTCAAACAGCTGTTACATTTAGTGATCCATTCACTGTATTCCAATCGTGAAATTTTCTTAAGAGAGTTGATTTCAAACGCCTCAGATGCCGCTGAAAAATTGAGATTTGAAGCGTTGAATAAGCCTGATCTCTATGGCAATGATGGCGAGCTTCGCGTTCGCGTTACCTTCGATAAAGAAGCCAAAACCATCACCGTTTCTGACAATGGTATCGGTATGACAAAAGAGGAGGCAATTGAGCATTTAGGTACCATCGCCAAATCTGGAACCAAGCGCTTTCTGGAGTCTCTAACCGGTGATAACAGCAAGGATTCTCAATTGATCGGTCAATTCGGGGTTGGGTTTTACTCGGCGTATATCGTTGCCGATAAGGTCACGGTCAATTCTCTGAAGGCAGGACTTAACAATGATCAGGCGACCCGTTGGGAATCTAAAGCCGATGGATCATTTACGATTGAAGATATTACCAAAGCAAGCCGTGGCACCGAGATTATCCTGCATTTAAAAGAAGAAGATGTCGATCTTTTAAATCATTGGCAGTTGAATCAGATCATCACCAAATACTCGAATCATATCTCGCTGCCGATCGAGATGAAAAAACAGGAATTTGATGACGAAGGCAATGAAAAAATCACCGACGAATGGGAGACTATCAACAAGGCCAAGGCATTGTGGACGCGTGCAAAATCCGATATTACCGATGAGGAATATAAGGAATTTTACAAGCATATCTCTCGTGATTTTGGTGAGCCTCTGAGCTGGTCTCACAATAAGGTCGAAGGTAATCTTGAATATACTAATTTACTGTATATTCCTGAAAATGCGCCTTTTAACCTGTGGGATCGCGACCAGAAGTGGGGGCTGCAGTTATACGTTCAGCGCGTGTTTATCATGGAAAATGATAAATTGCTACCGGCCTATTTACGCTTTATTAAAGGTGTGGTTGACTCCAATGATCTGCCTTTGAATATCTCACGCGAGATCCTGCAACACAACAAGGTCATCGATAAGATCAAGAAAGCCACGGTCAAGAAAGTGCTGGATATGCTGAGCAAAATGGCCGAGAACGAGCCTGAGCAATATGCGAAATTCTGGAAGGCGTTCGGTCAGGTCTTGAAAGAAGGGCCCGCAGAAGATCAGGATAACAAAGACAAGATTGCCAAGCTGTTGCGATTTGCTTCAACGCATGAAAACACAGCGACCCAGGATGTTTCGCTGACGGAATATGTCGCCCGAATGAAGCCAGAACAGAAATATATCTACTATGTTACCGCCGAGAGCTTCAGCGCTGCCAAGAACAATCCACAGCTTGAGATCTTCCGTAAAAAAGGCATAGAGGTATTATTGCTTTCAGATCGCGTCGATGAGTGGGTGAGCTCACATTTATCCGAATTCGATGGTAAAACGTTGAAGTCGGTTGCCAAAGGTGATCTTGATTTAGGTGAGCTTGACAACGATGACGACAAGAAAGAGCAAGAGAAGGCCGCCAAGGATTTCGAAAGCGTGTTAAAGCAGATGAAAGAAGTGCTGAAAGACGATGTCGAAGAGGTACGCCTGTCTAAGCGCTTAACCGACTCGCCAAGCTGTATCGTCGTCAATGATTATGGCATGAGCATGCATCTGCAGAAGATGATGGCCGATGCCGGACAGATGATGGTGCCGGGCATGGGGGGGAAACCGGTGCTTGAGATCAATCCAGAGCATAAGCTGGTCAAACATCTCAAGGAAGAGCAGGATGATGCCAGTTTTGCCGATTGGTCGAAACTTCTGTATCAACAGGCCATGCTATCGGAAGGTGCACAATTGGAAGATCCATCCAGCTTTGTAGCCCTGATGAATAAATATCTGGCTGTTTAAGCGACCAGTAAACATTGGCAATGCTGCTGGCGGCTTTTGCCTAAGCACATACGATTTTTGCCACTCTCACGATGATCACATGGATCATCGCCAAGCGATGATGACGATTGTTGCACCTGGTCATGCTTTGCATGGAAAAGGGAATTTATTTCAGACACGCCCCTAAAGAGCAGCGTTCTCCCTGGCTATCACTGCAAATACAAATCAGCTGCATCACATGGGATGCCGTTGAGAGAAGATAACAAGACTGTTGCCATGCTCTGCGGCTGTCATATTATAAGAAGAAAGGCGCTTATTTTGATTCTTGATCTTCAATGAATAAGAAGGAGGCTATTAAATTCGTTTAAGCACTAAGGAGCCATTGGTGCCGCCAAATCCAAAGGAATTGGACAGGGCGATATCAATCTTCATCTCTTTGGCTTCGTTGGCGGCATAGTCAAGGTTGCATCCCTCATCTGGATTATCGAGGTTGATCGTCGGTGGGGCGACATTGTCACGAATGGCTAAAAGACAGAAGATCGCCTCGATGGCGCCGGCGGCACCCAGCATATGACCGGTCATCGACTTCGTTGAGCTCATGACGATGTTTTTGGCATGAGCCCCCATGAGTCTTTCGGCTGCCTGGCTTTCAAAAACGTCACCGGCAGGGGTTGAAGTGCCATGAGCATTGATATAGTCAATATCAGAGACATCAAGACCGGCATCTTCAATGGCCAGTTTCATGCAGTCATGTGCACCATGTCCGCTTGGAGAGGTGATATGATAAGCATCGGCATTTAAACCAAAGCCTAAGAGCTCACCATAGATGTGAGCTCCGCGTTTTTTAGCATGTTCATATTCCTCGAGTACGACGACGGCGCCGCCGTCGGCCAGTACAAAACCATCACGGTCTTTATCCCATGGGCGAGAAGCCTTCTCAGGGGCGTCATTGCGCGTTGACAGGGCACGAGCGGCGGCAAAGCCACCTAAGCCAATTGGGGTGCTGGCTTTCTCAGCACCGCCGGCTAACATGACATCGGCATCACCGTAGGCGATCATGCGAGCGGCCATTCCTATATTATGTGTACCTGTGGTGCAAGCCGTAACGATGGCGGTATTTGGACCTCGTAGATTGTATTTAATGGAGAAGTTTCCAGATATCATATTGATGATGGTTGCGGGGATACAGAAAGGGGAGATACGTGAAATTTTACCCTGATCGATCAAATTTCGGGTGTGCTCCAATGTGTGGCAGCCTCCAATACCCGAAGAGACAGAGACGCCGATGCGAGGCGAGTTTTCATCAGTGACTTCAATGCCGGCATCGGCCCAGGCCTCTTCACAGGCGATAAGACCGTATTGCATGAAAGGGTCGAGTTTTTTAACCTCTTTGACATTGAAATAATCCAATGAATTATAATTTTTAATGGCGCCACCAAAACGAACTTTAAACTCGGAAAGCTTTGGATCCGGAGCTTCAAATTCAGGCAGGGTGGCAATTCCGCTCTTGCCTTTTAAGATCGCCTCCCAAGTGCTTTTGACGTTATCTCCCAGAGGAGTGATAGCGCCTATGCCTGTAATTACAACGCGTCGTCCCGATTTCATATCTCTATCCACCTAACTGTTAGTTTGTTATCGACTCCTGGCATGCCAGAAGCCTATTTTTGCCTTCACTCGATTGTGCATCGCAAAAAATGATTAGGGTATAAATAAAAAATCAGCATAAAGCCGTGTTTGTCTTTATGCTGATTTTATTTTAAGTATTGTTTGGAAAAACCAAGCGTAATCAGGCTCTGGCTTCGATGTAGCTATAAACATCTTGAACGGTCTTGATTTTCTCGGCTTCTTCGTCTGGAATCTCAGTGTCGAATTCTTCTTCCAAAGCCATAACCAGCTCAACCGTATCCAGGGAATCGGCACCCAAGTCGTCGATGAAGGAGGCCTCAGGTTTAACATCTTCAGCTTTAACGCCCAGTTGTTCAACAATGATTGCATTTACTTTTTCGCGAAGATCACTCATTTTTTTTCCTTAATTTTCGTTTTTAGGTTTATTTGAACCTGCACATCAACTTATGGTAGTGCAAGTCACAAAATTTTCAAAGGATGTTATAACAAAATCGTCTGAAGATCAAGTTATGCCATGTACATACCACCATTTACCTGTAGAGTATGTCCGGTTACATAGCGTGCACCTTCTGAGGCAAGATAGAGCGCGGCGCTTGCAATATCAGAGGCTTCTCCGAGATTTTGTGATGGAATTCTGCTTAAAATCGCTTGTTTCTGTTCCTCGGTCATCTTCTCGGTCATATCGGTCTTAATAAAGCCGGGAGCGATGACGTTAACGGTGATGTTGCGTGAGGCCACCTCTTGCGCCAGTGATTTAGAAAAACCGATAATACCTGCCTTGCTGGCACAGTAGTTAGCTTGTCCTGGATTGCCGGCAGAGCCGACGACAGAGCCGATATTGATAATGCGTCCCCAGCGTTTTTTCATCATCGAGCGCAGGCATTCTTTGGATAGTTTAAACGCGGCGTCAAGATTGGTGTGAATGACGTCAAGCCAATCGGATTCACTCATTCGTAACATCAGGTTATCACGATTGATTCCGGCATTGTTGATCAAAATATCAGGCAATCCGGTGTGCGCTTTCATCCAGTTAAAAAGGGTGGCAATATCCTCGTTGCTGGTAACATCAAGTTTGACGCCAAATCCCTTGCCATCAGAGTCCAGCAGCTTGCGGATGTCGTCGGCGCCATGATCAGAGGTTGCCGTCCCAATAACGGTGGCACCTTGTTTGATAAAGCATTTGGCGATTTCAAGCCCGATTCCGCGGCTGGCACCGGTAACAAGAACCGTTTTGTTTTCAAAATTAAACATGTCTATACCCCTTTAGTTTTTCATAAGCGCCAAGCGTTGCTGTGTCCAGATAATTCAGATGTTTAACAATACGTTTGTTAAGCCCGGTTAGCACTTTATTGGCGCCGCATTCGATAATGGTTTCAACACCGGCATTGGCAAGTTTTTCAATGGTCTGAGTCCACTTAACAGGATTGTAGAGTTGCTTGACCAGTGCCTCTTTGATCTCATCGGTGTTGTTGTGATTTTCAACATCATAATTATGAACGACGGGAATTTGAGGCTCGTGTATCGTAATCGCTTCGAGTGCTTTGGCAAATTGCATGGCTGCATCTTTCATCAATGAGCAGTGAGAAGGGACGCTGACAGGTAGAATTTGTGCCCGTTTGGCGCCTTTTTCTTTGGCGATGTGGTTCGCTTTTTCAACCGCCGTTTTTTCACCTGAGATTACGACCTGACCATGACTGTTGAAATTGGCGGCTTCGACCACGCCATCTGTCGATGCTTGAGCACAGCAGGCGATGACCTCTTCATTGGACAGGCCTAAAATCGCGCTCATGGCGCATTGCCTGTCGTTGATGGCCGATTGCATCAGCTGACCTCTTAAATGCACAAGTTTCAGTGCGTCGGCAAAATTAAGGCTGCCGGCGGCAACCAGTGCGCTGTATTCACCGAGACTATGACCGGCAAGATAATCCGGGGTGTCAATAAGCCCTTCTTGTTGTAACAGGCGCCAGATGGCAATACTTGCCGCCAGAAGAGCCGGTTGTGTGAATTCGGTTTGATTGAGCTTTACCTCATCTTCAGTGATGAGCTGCCACAGATCAAATCCCAAGGCTTGAGACGCTTCTTTAAACGTGGCTTTGATAATTTCATGCTGTTCATAATAGTCTTTAAGCATGCCAAGGCTTTGAGAACCCTGACCTGGAAAGACGACGGCTAATTTCGACATGATTCCTCTCTTTTGCTGAATTTACATTTCGTTCTTTTAATGCTGTTCGTGGGAATTGACGGCTCGTCTAACCCCGCCTAATATCGGGCGACAAAGCCACCCCAGACTATGCCTGCACCAAAGGCTTCGGTGAGAATAATGTCACCGCGTTTGATCTGCTGATTCTTAACAGCATAATCAAGAGCCAATGGAATGGAGGCGGCTGAGGTATTGCCATGATTTTGAAGGGTGAGAACAACCTGCGACATCGGCAGACCGAGCTTTTTAGCGGTTGCCTCCAGTATGCGATAGTTCGCTTGATGTGGAATTAGCCAATCAATATCTTCTTGGTTGAGGCCGGCATCTCGAACAAGTGCATCGGCAAGCTCACTCAAAGCGATGACGGCATGCTTGAAGACTTTGCTGCCTTCCATGTGCAGGCTGGTATCGATACTGTTTTGTCCGTAGAGTTGTTGTGGCAGTGGACTTTTGATGTTGAGCATGCCAGTCAGACTGCCATCGGCATGCAGCAGCGAAGATAAAATACCGGGCTCCCTGCTTTGCGATAAAATCACGGCACCGGCACCATCACCAAAGAGCACGCAGGTGGCGCGATCTTTCCAGTTCAAGGTGCGACTCATTCTCTCGGATGCTACAACAAGCACATGTTTTGCCGAGCCGTTCTCCAGATATTGTTTGGCCACATCGACGGCATAGACAAATCCGCTGCAAGCGGCGCTAATGTCAAAGGCCGGGCAGTTGGGAACGGATAGGGCATGTTGCAGCAGACAGGCTGTCGATGGCATAAGATAATCGGCGGTGCCGGTGGCAACGATAATAAGATCAATATCTTGAGGGTTGAGTCCGCTGGAGTCAATCGCCGCTCTTGCTGCCATTTCTGCCATAAAAGTGGTGGTTTCGTCTTCACTGGCAATGTGTCGCTGTCTTATGCCGACTCTTTGGCGAATCCAGGCGTCAGAGGTGTCGACGAATTTTGCCAGATCATCATTGTGAAGCACTTTTTCAGGGAGGTAGCTGCCAGTGGCCGTAATTCTTGCATACATATTCATGAACCCTGTTGTTGCATGATTGTTTCGATGCAGGCCTGAATTTTCTCAGGAATGTTGTGTTTGATTTCTTTGATGGCTTCGAAAATGGCGGTTTCAAAGGCATCGGCTGAGGCGCCGCCATGGCTTTTGATGACGATTCCTCGGAGTCCCAGCAATGAGGCGCCATTATATTGATTGATATCAAGCTGTGATTTCAGCTTTTTGAGCACACCCGCCGAGAAAAGCATGGCAAGCCTTGAGAAGAGGCTGCTGGTGAAGCTTTCTCTAATCATCAGAGCGATGAGTTTTGCCGTGCCTTCCATCGTCTTTAAGGCAATGTTGCCGGCGAAGCCATCACAGACGATGACATCGCTTTTGGCGAAGAAGATATCGCTGCTTTCAATATAGCCGTTGTAATTGACATCATCACAGTTATAAAGCATTTTTGCCGTCTGCTTGATGCTGTCTAAGCCTTTCATCTCTTCCTCGCCGATATTTAAAAGCGAAACGGTTGGTCGCTCTTTTCCTTTCAGGTAGCGCGCCAGGATTGAGCCCATGATAGCAAACTGAAACAGCTGTTCAGACGAGCAGTTGACGTTGGCGCCTAAATCAAGCATATAGACTGGATCCAGTGCTTTTCGCGCTTTGTTGTAAGAAGGAATGGCATAGACGATGGCGGGGCGGTCGATTTCGTTGAGTGTTTTCAATACGAATTTCGATGTGGCCATCAAGGCTCCGGTGTTGCCGGCACTGACGCAGGCATCCACCTTTTTTTCTTTGACGAGGTTGATGGCAACCCGCATTGATGAGTCTTTTTTATTGCGAAGCGCAAGCGCCGGAGACTCATCCATGCTAACGATTTCACTGGCATGGTGAATATGAAGGCGCGAGGCGTCATACTTTGTGCCAAATTTGTGAAGTTCGGTGGTAATATCGTTTTCGATGCCAACCAGCGTGATATGAAGTGCCGGATCTTTATTGAGCGCGGAAATCGATGCAGCAACAGTGCTAGAAAGACCGTGGTCTCCCCCCATGGCATCGATAGAGATATGATATGTGTCTTTCACTTAATGTGGCTTTTATTACCTGATGATGTGTTTTATTCTATTCATCATCCGAAGATACGGCAACTACTTTCTTACCTTTGTAGTAGCCTTCTTTTGAGACGTGATGACGCAGATGCGTTTCACCCGAAAAATTATCGACGGATAACGCCTCGGCGCTTAGACCATCGTGTGAACGACGCATGTCTCTTCTTGAACGGCTTTTTTTGTTTTGCTGTACAGCCATGATATTCTCCTGTTTTCTTTATTTTATAAAAATTAAGACCATGCTTTTACTCTATTATTCAGAGGCTTGGTCTGTAATAATTTCGGTATTTGCGCCTGGCAAATCACTTAAATTTTATTTCTTTCAGCACCTCAAACGGATTGGTTTTTTCGACCTTATCGTCATCGCTTATTTCAGAAACACCGTAGTATGCCGTATTTTCATTCACTTGACAATCATTAAGTGATTTTTTTGGAATCATCGGTATCGAAAGCAGAATTTCTTCGATTACGATCGCCATTAAATCGAGATGTCCATTCTCATAGACAAACGGCTCGGCATCATGAGGGAAGTCTTTAAAAAAACGTTCATCCTCCACCAGTCCCAGCTTGAAATCATGATCGATTTCAAAGCAAAAAGGCTCGAGGCTGCGTTGACAGATCAGTTTGAGTCTGCCGTGGATGTGTCCGCTTAAGATCGGTTTATGATTAAAACGCGAAAAGGCGATCTTTACGTGAAACGAGCACGCCCCAGGTTCGATAGCAACATTCATATCAGACAGATGATCGAGTGTGATATCGGTTTCAAGTCTCAGCGCTTGATCGGTGGCCGCTTTGACGGCGATATGATCGATATTTTTAAAAGCCATGTTTGCATCGCCTGTTATCTGGAGTAAACTAATTGGGCGCAATTATAATATAAAAATGTGAAATTGACAAAAATTAAGGAATAACCATGACGTATAAAATAGGTGAGATGATTGAATCTTTGAATGTGCCGATGACCTCTGGGGAGACATTCTCCATTGAGGATTATCGAGGAAAAAAGCTGGTGCTGTATTTCTATCCTAAGGACAACACGCCCGGTTGTACCAGTGAGAGCAAGGACTTCAGCCGATTGTATCCTGAGTTTGTCAAAAACAATGCGCTTGTTTTTGGCGTCTCTAAAGACAGCCTGAAATCACATCAGAATTTCAAGGCTAAATATGACATGCCGTTTGAACTTATTGCTGATGTCGATAAGTTGATTTGCGAGGCCTTTGGCGTGTTGAAGGAAAAAAGCATGTTTGGCAAGAAATACATGGGCATCGAGCGCTCGACATTTGTTATTGATGAAAACGGTAGATTGGTGAAACATTGGGCTAAAGTCAAGGTTTCTGGGCATGCCGAGGAAGTGCTGGATTACATTAAATCCGACCAGATTAACGAATGATGAAAAATCTGTCGCTTTTGCTCAAGGAGCTGATCAGCAGACATCAGCCAGCCAATCATAAGGAGATTATACAGCTGTTGGTAGATAACTATGGCTTTACCCTTAAGCAGCTCAATCAGAGCCGTATTTCACGCCTGATTCATCAGATCGGTGCCATCAAGCAGAAAAATGTCGATGGTCAGCTGGTTTATATGTTGCCACATGAGCAGATCGTGCCATCTAAAGAGACGCTTGTTCATGAGTTTATTCTGTCGATTAGGCACAATGAATCGCTTGTTGTTATTAAAACGGTGCCAGGAGCCGCCTCGGTTATCGCTCGGGCTCTCGATTGCAACATTGCCCTTGAACCCTATATTTTAGGGACGATCTCAGGCGATGATGTTGTTTTTGTGGCTGGAGTGATTAAGACGTCGATGACGCATTTGCAAGCGATGATCGAACAGGAGCTCATTCCATGAAGAGCAGTGCCATTTTGTTTATCAACGGTGAGATCGATATCGCCTTTTGTGAGCGTTATATCAAATCACATTTTGACAATTATCCTGTTTTTTGTGCCGACGGAGCTTATAATAGCGTGAGGCTTTCTTGTCATCTCTACCAAAAACTGGTATCGGTGATCGGTGATGGTGATTCGATTGATGTTATTAAAACATCGAACCATATCGATTACATTCTGGCTGAGGATCAGGAGTACACCGATTTTGAAAAGTCGCTGTTGCATCTGTTACAGATGGGGATAAAAAGGCTTGTGATTTTTGGCTTTGGCGGTAAAGAGATGGATCACTATCTTGGTAATGTCTCAACAGCTCTGGCCTTTAAAGATGAGATTGACTTTATGTTTATCGATCAGCATGGGCAGAGTGTATTTTTGAGTCCTGAGTTTCGTCTTGAAAATGTCAAAAATAAAATGGTATCGGTATTGCCATTGCCGGTATTAAAAGGCATCAGTTATCACGGGCTTAAGTACCCACTGGATAAAGCTACTTTGACACTGGGGCGCCGGGTAGGAACCAGAAATCAGGCCACCTCAGATGTCATTGAAATCCACTATGACAGTGGCGATGGTCTGGTATTTATATCACATGAGAACTACAGAGGAAAAAATGAATAAAGCAGCTGTTGATACGATTCGCTATTTGGTGACCCAAAAGTATGCCGGTCTTTCGATGAAAGCGATGTTTGAGCATGACGTCGATCGCTTTGAGCGCTACAGTGGAAAAAGTTGTGGGCTTTTAATCGATTATTCTAAAAACCGCATCAATGATGAGATACTGGCGGCGCTTTTTCATCTGGCGAGACAATCGGGTGTTGAGAGGCAGCGCGATGCTATGTTTGCCGGTGAGAAAATCAATATCACCGAGGATCGTGCGGTTTTGCATACCGCGCTTCGTGATTTCTCAAATGAGCAAATTTGGCTGGATCGTCATGATATCCATGTCGATGTGGTGGCCGAGCGCGCAAGGGTTGAGACCTTGGTCAAGGCGGTTCACAGCGGAAAATGGCGCGGTTTTAGCGGCAAAAAAATTACCGATATTATCAATATCGGCATCGGCGGCTCTGACCTGGGACCGAAGATGGTCATCCATGCGCTTAGTCATTATTGTCTTAAAGAGATAACGGTTCATTTTGCCTCAAATGTCGATGGTGAGTCGATCTTGCAGGCACTTCATGGGCTTGATCCTGAAACAACGCTGATCATCGTGGCCTCGAAGTCATTCTCGACTCAAGAAACGCTCATGAATGCCATGACGGCAAGAGACTGGCTGGTGTCGCATTTCAAGGATGAGGCAGCGGTCGCCAGCCATTTTATCGCCGTTTCCAGCCAACTTGATAAGGTTCAAGCTTTCGGCATTGATCTTGATAACTGCTTTGCCATGTGGGATTGGGTTGGTGGACGCTATTCGCTTTATTCTTCAATTGGCATCGCAATCGCTTTGGGGATAGGCTGGGATAATTTCATGCGTTTGTTGAAAGGTGCCGGTGAGATGGATCGTCATTTTAAAAACAGTCCACTTGAGCATAATCTGCCGGTTATTCTGGCACTTATTAGCCTTCTCTACAGCAATTTTCATGACAGTGAATCTCAGGTGATGCTAAGCTACGATGAACGTCTCTCCCTGTTACCGGATTATTTGCAGCAGGCCGATATGGAGAGCAATGGCAAAAGCTGCGACCGTCAGGGTAATGCAGTTGATTACAAGACTGGAGTCATTCTCTGGGGTGGGGTTGGAACTAATGGTCAGCACGCCTTTCATCAGCTCTTGCATCAAGGGATGGTGTTGGTGCCGGCTGATTTTATTATTGCTAAAAAGGCTGATCATGATCTGGCTGGCCATCATTTGGCTTTGATTGCCAACTGTCTGGCGCAGTCTCAGGCACTGATGCAGGGTAAGACCTATGATGAAGCCTTGGCGGAGTTATGCGATGCGGGCATGGATAAAATAAAGGCCGAGGCGCTGGCGCATCATAAAGTCATTGCCGGCAACAAACCAAGCAATACCATCGTTCTTGATCGCTTAACACCTGAGAGCCTGGGGTCGCTGATCGCCTTATATGAGCATAAGATCTTTGTCCAGGGGGTGATTTGGAACATCAACAGCTTTGATCAGTGGGGCGTTGAGCTGGGAAAAGCTCTAGGCACACCAATTTTAGATACGTTAAAAAGCGGTCATATTAAAACAGGGCAATATGATGCCTCGACAACAGGACTGATCCAGACGTTTTTGAGCTGATTTTTCACGCCGTGCTGGACTGTGGGGGGCTAGTCGAATACCATGGCGTAATTGAGGTTGCTTACGGATAGAATGATGACAAAAAATAAACAGGCTTTATGGCTGTTACTACTGGTTATCCTGCTGTGGTCGTCGGCTTTTGTCGGCATTCGCTTTATCATGCTTGATATCAGCTCTGGTGGTGCTCTGGCACTGGGACGCTATTTCGTCGCCTCTATTGCCATTATCATTCCCTTTGTGCTGTTGAAGAATAAGGTCAGACCTTCCTGGTGTGATCTGTGCGGTTTTTTTGTTCTGGGATTTTTTGGCTTTTTTATTTACAATGTTTTTCTCAATCAGGGTGAGCGCACTGTCTCTGCGGGTATTGCTAATTTTATCGTCTCACAGCTGCCGATCATCGTTGCCGTGATTGCGCTGTTGTTTTTCAATGAACGAGTCAATATCAAAGGCATTTTCGGATTTATTCTAAGCCTTATTGGTGTCAGTCTGATTATGCTCAGTGAATCCGATTTACAATTAAGTGGTGGCATTGCGCTTATCTATATTGCCACCTTTGCCGGAGCCATCTATTCAGTGTCACAGAAATTTTTCCTCAAGCGTTATCATCCGATAGAGGTCATTGCTTATTCAATCTGGTTTGGCACGGCGCTGCTGTTGTACTATCTTCCCGAAGCCGTGGTCGCCTTTAAAAATACTTCCGCCTTGAGTCTTGTCGTTATCGTTTATATGGGAATATTTCCAGGGGTGATTGCCTATGTGCTTTGGGGCTACGCCTTTAAGCATGTCATTGCCGCCGTGGCGTCGAGTTTTCTGTATTTGATGCCACTTTTTTCGTTGGTACTTGGCTGGCTGTTTCTGGCTGAGGTCGCCAAAGAGATGGCGATTATCGGCGGAATTGTGGCGGTTTGTGGTTCGATTATTATTTCCCGATTTGGTGTACGGCGGGCATAAAATGCTTGCATAATTTATCAAAATTTGTACAATGCAGAGTGCAACGATACCTATTGATTGAATGGTCGTTATTTAAAACTGGAATGTATGGATTTTTAATGGAGTGAATACAATGAATATAAAGCAAATTAGTTTTAAGACACGCGTGATACACATGCTGTTATTTGAAATTATCGGTCTTTTGCTGGTAGTGCCATTGGCGATTGGTTTTGTAGATCACAGTCCTGCGGCTTTGGGTGTGATGGCTGTACTCCTGGCAACGATCGCCATGTTTTGGGTGTTTATTTATAATTGGGTGTTTGATTACGTTGAAGCATGCCTGGGTGGGCGACGATTTGAGCGTTCAATTTGGCTTCGTGTTTTTCATAGCATCGGTTTTGAGTTTAGTTTGTGTGCGGTCACGCTGCCCTTTATTGCCATGGGGCTTGGCGTGACGATGGTAGAAGCCTTTATTCTCGATCTGGCGTTTATTGGATTTTATCTCATTTATGCCTTGTTGTTTAACTGGATCTTTGATTATGCTTATATAAAGTTAAAAATGACTTCGTAAAATCAGGGTGAAACGCGGATTATGCAGGCAAAGATTTGTTTTATAGGTGGCGGCAATATGGCAAAAAGCCTGATTGCTGGGATGGTGAATGATGATATCAATGTTGGCAATATCACGGTTATCGATAGAAATGAGGATAAGTTAACGCAACTGTCACAATGTTTTCATGTCAATGTCGATACACAAATGAGCAGTCATCTGCCACGTGCCGATATCGTGCTCATCTGTGTCAAACCTCAGAGCATTGATGCGCTGATGCCTGAGATAAAACAGGCGTTAACCGCTCGATCTCCTTTGATTATCAGTATTGCCGCCGGCGTGCCGATTGCACAATTTGAAAGTTGGTTGGGTCAGGCTCATGCGATTGTCAGAGCCATGCCTAATACACCAGCATTGATCGGAGCTGGAGCCACGGCGATAGTGGCAAATGCGGCAGTCTCAAGGCAGCAACTCGAATATGCCGAGATGATTTTCAGAAAGACCGGTATGGTTATCACGCTTAAAGATGAGTGCTTAATCGATGTGGTTACAGCGACTTCAGGCTCGGGGCCGGCCTACTTTTTTGCGATGATGGAGGCGATGATTCAGGCGGCTCAAACTTTAGGTCTTGAGGAAAAAGAGGCCAGGCTTTTGGTGACGCAGACGGCATTTGGTGCGGCAAAGATGGCACTGGAGTCGCCGATGTCGATTGCGAGGTTGAGAAATAATGTCACCTCCAAGGGGGGCGTGACGGCAGCAGCGCTGTTAAGCCTTGAAGCCAGTGGTTTTAATGGTATTATTGAAAAAGCGATGAAAGCCAACATGTCACGATCTGGTGAGCTGGCCAGAATGTTTGAGCTGTCGATTACAAAGCAATAAACCAGGTTTAGAACAAAAACTCGCTATTGCCATGTTAAAAACTTAACAATCAGGATAGAATAGAATGACAAATGCACTGAACAATGTGGGAGGATTTTTAGTTGAAATCCTTTTTTCACTGTTTCTCTATGCCGTGTTATTGCGGTTTTTTCTTCAATGGGTCAAGGCCGATTTTTACAACCCTTTTTGTCAGCTGATCATAAGACTCACCAATCCACTTTTACTGCCGCTTAGGAAAGTGATTCCGGGTTTTTTTAAGCTCGATATTGCCGCCGTTGTTCTGGCCTATGTTGTCGTTGTATTGCAGTTGATTTTGTTGAGTTTCTTGCTATCAACTCAGATTGCCTGGCATATTATCTGGGTGCTGGCGTTGTTTAAATTGATTCTAACGACAATCACACTCTATATTTGGCTGATCATTATTCGGTCAATTGCCAGCTGGTTTAGTCACGGAAGCTATAATCCAGCGCTTGTGGCCTTGTATCAGCTTACCGAGCCCTTGCTGGCAAGAGCCAGACGTATTATCAAGCCGACGGCATCCGGCTTTGATTTCTCCCCCCTTTTAGTGCTCTTGATTCTGTTTTGTCTGCAGATCTTTATAAGCTCAATATTGGGCGTTTAGCGATGTCTGTCTGTAGGCTTCGAGTGTATATACAGCCTGGTGCGAAAACAGTCGGGTTTGCCGGAATGCATGATGATCGGGTGAAAATACGGCTTAAGGCGCAAGCTGTCGATGGCAAGGCCAATGAGGCGTTGATTCAATTTCTGGCGGTGGCATTTCGAGTAAAAAAGTCATCGCTTATGATCGTTAGTGGACATGCAAGCCGTTTGAAAACAGTACAGATAGAAAATCCAGGAGCCATCCCTGATGAAGTCTGTCTTTCGCCATCTTAATGCAGGTATTATTGGTTTAGTCGCTATCACTATTGGTTTACTGAGCCTGTCGATTGTCGGCGGAATGCGAATTTATCATTATTATCAGGCGTATCCTGAAAGTCAGCTCAATAAAAAAATCATCATTGAAGGTGTGGTCGATTCGCTGCCAGATATTAGTTTTCATCGTCATGTTTTTCGGTTTAAAACCGCCGATGGAACTGTTTTGTTGTCGGCCTATCCTTCTCCATTTTATGACAGAAATCGTTTTATCCCTGGCAGTCGCTGGCGCGTAAGCGTTAAGCTTAAGGCGCCAAGAGGCTTCAAAAATCCCGGTGTGTTTGATTACGGACTATGGCTTAAACGTCAGGGTATCTCGGCGACAGGGTATATCCTCTCAAAGCAAGAACCTGTCTATCTGGGACAGGGGCAGGGTTATGACATTGAACGCTGGCGTTATGCTCTGATGCAACGTATCACGGCAGCTATTGACAACGACACGATTCGATCGGTGGCGCTGGCCCTATTGATTGGTGATCGGTCAACGATGTCATTTGAAAATAAGCAATTGTTTCAAAAAACGGCAACCTCACATCTTATGGTGATATCGGGATTGCATATCGCCCTGATTGCACTTTTAAGTTACTGGCTTGTTCGTTTTTTATGGTCATGTTCGATATCACTATGTCGATATTTGCCGGCGCAAAAAGCGGGTGTTGTGGCAGGAATGCTATTGGCATTATTCTATAGTGCGATTGCCGGATTCTCAATTCCAACCGTGCGTGCCTTGATTATGGTTGTCGTCATCGGCATATCGATGATGATATATCGAAAATTTCGCCCGTCTCTGGTACTTTTTACCGCTTTTGTGGCGGTTGTGTTATGGAATCCGTTTTCAATTTATGAATCTGGTTTCTGGTTGTCTTTCTCCGCCGTTGCTTTTTTATTCTATCTTGGCTTTCTATTGCAGGGGGTGAGGCGATGGTCGCAGGTGGTACTGTTGCAATTATTGTTGTCTTTACTTTTAATTCCATTGACGATTTATTGGTTTGGTGCTTTTTCCATTATTGGCTTTGTTGCCAATGTCATTGCCATTCCCTGGGTCAGTTTTATTGTCGTCCCCAGTCTGTTTATTGCTTTAGGATTTTCCTATCTGTCGATCAATATCTGGTTTGTTACGGAGTTTAGCATCAGGCTATTAATGGGATGGTTGGGCTTTTTAGCCTCACATGTCTCACTGGTCAGCTGGCACAGTATTTCAATCGCGGCGCTTATGTGTGCGATTTTTGGTATTTTGATGCTTACCTGGCCACTTAGATGGTATTTCAAGACGTTGGCATTATGCTTTATTCTACCTTTGTTTCAGCCTGCGATTTGGCCAAATCAACTCATCGGGCGCATTGTGATCTTTGATGTCGGACAAGGGCTGTCTTCGGCGGTGATGACGAAAGATCAAACCTTAGTCTTTGATACCGGTTTTGGTTTTACCAATGGCTATATGGTTGCCAATTTGACAGCTGTGCCTTATCTTGAACATCAGGGGATCAGTCACATCAATCGCATGGTCATAAGCCATCTCGATGCTGATCACAGTGGAGGTGTGGCGGCATTTCTATCCGGATTTGAGATCGATCAGGTAATAGCTAGTGTTTACTCGCCCAGGCTTTTAGTCGATCGAGTTCAGTTTTGTCAGGCAGGGCAGAGTTGGCAGATGGGAAGGCTGGATTTACGATTTCTTAATTCCGGTCAATTCGGCGGCAATAATGGTTCCTGTGTGCTTAAAATCAGCTATAGAGGCCTAAGTGTGCTGATGACAGGAGATATTGAAGCCAAAGCCGAGCATGAATTGGTGAAAACTTACGGCAAAAATCTGCAATCAACCGTTCTTATTGCACCGCATCATGGCAGCAAAACTTCATCGACAACCGCTTTTATCGATGCCGTATCGCCGCATTATGTGATCTTTAGCAGCGGATTTCATAATCGCTATGGTTTTCCGCATGAGCTTGTGGTTGAACGTTATCGCCAAAGACAAATCAGGCAATATAATACCGCTGACAGCGGTGCGGTAATTATCAATATCTGGGCGGATGGGCGGCTTGAATTAAGCACAAGCTCTGATGAGTCTTATCAATAATTGAGAATATATGTCTGTTTAAAGACAAATGGCGAACAGGTTGATAGTTGGCCGATTTTAATTGATCACCATTATCCTTGTTTCGCAACTCTGGGCTGCTGGATGTCCGGCATCAAGAAGCGATATCCATATGAGATCCTGTTTTTAATGATTCTGGCGATCGTGGTTATCGGCTTTTGGCGTTAACAGCGTTAACAGGTTGTGAAATCATATCAAAAGGCAAACTAAGAATTTAAAAATTTGCTATACTTACAAAAATTTATATACATATGTGTGTTTAGATGGAAAATGTTCGTCATGCCCTAATCGGAATCGTATTATTTCTATTGCTGGTGATCAATACAGTGCTGTTCGCCATTCCGGTCATTGTTGTGGCGCTGTTGAAGCTTATCCCTGGAAAGAAATGGCGTCAGCTGATGTCATCTACGCTTGAGTCTGTGGCGAGGGCTTGGATGGCCATTAATAATGTTGCCAGTAAGGCACTGCTTCCGCTGACGATCAAGATCAGCGGAGACATGAGGCTTGATCGACATCACAGTTATCTCCTTCTCTGCAATCATCAAAGTTGGATGGATATCGTTATCCTTCAGCGCTTTCTTCTGGGTCGTATTCCCTTTATGCGTTTTTTCATGAAATCACAGCTATTGTATGTGCCTGTTATTGGACTGGCATGTTGGGCGTTGGATTTCCCGATTATGCGTCGCCATTCAAAAGCGCACTTACAAAAGCATCCTCATAAACGCATCGATGATATTATGAAGACAAAAAAATCCTGTGCCAGGCTCAAAGGGCGCAAGGTGACCATTGTCAACTTCAGTGAAGGGACGCGATTTAGTGAGGAGAAACGTTTGAAGCAAGGCTCACCCTATCGTTATCTTTTAAAACCGCGAGCAGGCGGAATTGCCACCGCTTTGTTCAGCTTATCAGGGCAGCTTGATTATATTCTCGATATCACCATTCATTATCGCTGTGACAGGCGACGTTTTTGGGATTTTTTATCCGGTCGCATGCGTGAAGTGTCGCTTCATATGGAGCTTGTTCCGGTGACAGAAGAGCTCATCGGTGATTATCATGGTGATGAGGCGTTTAAACAACGGTTCCAGTCTTGGTTGAACGACAGATGGCAGCAGAAGGAGGAAAGACTTGAGCAAAATCATTCGTGATTTGGAGCAAAATTTGCTAAGGTATAAATTTCAGTATTAATAAACAAACAGGACTTATTTTGGGTATTATAATCGGTGTGCTATCGGGACTGTTATGGGGTCTCAATGACGTATTCACCAATATCTATAGCCAGATGGCATTAAGCTCATCGACAACCATTGCCATCATTGTTTTCGCCCTCTTTCTCTCTTTAATGCAGGATGCGTTCTCATCAACGGCGATATTTAGCTATCACGCCAGCCGAAAACAGTTTAATACACATCTTCGTGCCACATCGGCCAAAAGTATCTGGCTGCTGGTGCTAGCCGCCATCTGTGCCGGTCCACTCGGCATGGTGGCAGGCATTGCAGGAATTGCCTATGCCGGTCCCATTTATGCAGGTGTGGTGACATCTTGCTATCCTGTGGTGGCCTTGATCTTATCAATTCTGTTTTTACGAGAGAGGCCGACGCGCATCAAGATTATCGGCATTATTTTGTCGGTGATCGCCGTAATTTTCATCTCCATTGCCGGGGAGCGATCAGGCATAGAGAATATCACCATTGGTCTTATTTTTGCCGCCTGTGCGATGCTGGGGTGGGGAATGGAATCGGTGTTGTTTAGTCTGGCGGCTAAATGCAGCGATGGGGCGCCTTCCTGGCTTTTGGCAATTCGCCAAAGCGCCTCGGCGCTGAGCTATATCATTCTTTTGGTTGTCTTTACTTTATACGCCCCTGCTGTTGTACAGACGGTGCTGTTGCAGTTGTTTGTTCCTATGCTTATTGCGGCCTGTGTGATCTCGGCGTCAACTTCTTATCTGGCCTATTATCATGCCATCAAGCGAATCGGTGCCAGTCTAGGGACGACGTTTAACGCCAGCTTTATCTTCTGGGCTGGAATCTTCAGTATCCTGTTTAATATAGCCAGTATCCATTTGTCCTTTGTGCTATGGGGGGCGATGTTGATTCTGGGTATTTATTTTGCCACTTATGGCACAGTGCAGCGCAACCGTGTCGGTATTGCTCTATTAAAACATTAACGGTTTGATCCTTAAAGACGCTGGACAAGCGTGTGAAAAAGCGTAAAATAGGCGATGTATACGATAGAGGACTGAATTAGTATCATATTGATAACGTCTGTCATGGTTATAAAAACGGGTGAATAAAATGATTGAAAAATTTGATCCTAAGGCGCAGAAAACTGTCACCGTCAGCGACAGTGCCGCGGCGCATTTTAAGCGCTATCTTGAGCAAAAAGGTGGAATTGGTATTGAGATTACCGTGAAAAAAACCGGATGCTCTGGATTGCAGTATGTTTTAGAGGCGACCGATGTCATACCCGATAATCATGAATTATGCCGCTTTCAAGAGGTTGATTTTTATGTAGATCTGGTGGCTTTTCGTTATCTCAATGGGCTTGAAATTGACTATGTCAAACAGGATCTGGGTCTGTCAAAACTGGTTTATCATAATCCAAATGAGGCGGCTCGCTGTGGTTGCGGTGAGAGTTTTACTATTGTCGCTGATGAGGAGTGAAAATGACGATGAATATGTCAGATGTCTCCATTTTACGCCGTGAAGTCGAAGTCACAACCGTGCCTTATGGCGAAAAAATCACCTTGATGCCAGGGCAGGAAGTATTAGTGACACAAGCCAAAGGCGGTAGTTTCACCCTGCATGTCAATGGCAATCTCGTCTATCTTGACGGTAAAGATGCCGATGCCATTGGTCGTGAGGCGGTAGAGTTGCCATCGGATCTGGCGGGGATCAAGCTCGGTGATCCAATCGACGAGAGCCTGATCTGGGAGCAGCTAAAGACCATCTATGATCCTGAGATTCCCGTCAATATCGTCGAGTTAGGCTTGATCTATGACATCGCTTTCAACAAGCTGGAATCGGGAAATTATCACGTCGGTGTGCAGATGACGCTGACGGCTCCAGGATGTGGAATGGGACCGGTTTTGGTTGAGGAAGTTGAATCTAAGCTTAAACTTTTTGCCAATATTGATAAAGCCGATGTGGTATTGGTGTTTGATCCGCCCTGGAATGCCGAGATGATGACGGAAGAAGCCAAGCTTGAACTCGGATTGTTTTAAGATGGGTGCCAGAACCGTCGTCTATTCCGGTACCTTTGATCCGATCACCCACGGTCATGTTGATCTCGTTGATCGTGCGCGCAGGCTTTTTGATCATATTACCGTTGCTATCTCCACCGGACTCAATAAGAAGCCACTGTTTACCAAAAAAGAGCGCTTCAAGATCGCCAATGAAGTCTTTAAATCTTACGACAATGTTGAGGTCATCACCTTTGATGGGCTTCTGGTTGACTGCGTTAAAGACTTGGGTGCCAAAGCGGTTATCCGCGGGCTTCGTGCGGTTACCGATTTTGAGTATGAATTTCAGATGGCCAGTATTAACCATAAGCTGGATGATGACTTTGAGACCATTTTCATGATACCAGATGAAAAATACACCTGCCTGTCTTCGACGATGATTCGTGAGGTGGCCAAAATTGATCCTATGAGGGTCAGAGATTTCGTCTCTCCTGTGGTGTTTGAAGCCATCTTAAAGAAATTTCCTTTCACGACTGATTAGCCCATGGCATTGACGATCACCGAGCCTTGCATCAACTGTGACTTGTGCGAGCCGATTTGCCCGAATCAGGCGATTTCACAGGGGTTGGAGATCTATGAGATCGACGCCGATAAATGCACGGAATGCCAGGGTTTTTTCGATGAACCGCAATGTGTTGTGGTCTGCCCTGTCGGGGTGGTTATTAAAATAACATAATCTCTTTTATGTTTATTCTTCTTTCAGTTTATAGGGCGCAAACGTTGCCGTGATATTTGAGGCGGCGCCGTGTAGGGTTTTGTCGACGCCTTCCTCGAGTGTATAGATGGAATCGACATAATCATCATCGTCTGTAAACCAACTGTCGGGCATGGCGTCGATGATTTTGCTTGATATCTCGGCGATGACCTTGCCGGCTAGATAACCGGCATAATCGGAAGCCGTTCCAGCCGCTTCAATCAGTGCTTCAACCAGCGCTTTATAATTGGTATCACCATCGCTTTCATAAAAGAGAACATCGACGGCGCGGTAGGTATAATCCGACCAGAACACGAGAATCTGATTGGGGTAATATTCGGTGTGGTCATAGTCCAGATAAGGCATATCAACAATTTTAATCACCGGCTGGTTATCATCGGTGACCCCATTGACGATGGCATAAATTTCGGCGGCACCTTTAATCCACGGCTCTTTATCATCTTTGACAGAGACTTGTGTCAATTTGGTCGTATCAAGATAGCTCTGATCAGCGAGGGTGCGGCTGAGGCGACTTTTTGCATTGGGTTGAAGGCCAGCCTCTCTTAACATCTCATTGGCTTTATCGATCCTGTTTTTCGTTGATTGTGAGCCGCGAGTATCGATGATGATCACCTTCTGATCGGGCGCTTTATCGGCATTCAGATAGACGATATTGCCGTCTTTATCATAGGCTTTGATCTTGTCCCAGCTCTTTTCATTGCCCTCAGGGACATAGACGACAAGCGTGTTTTCATCACCGTCCTGAAGTGAGATATTTGCAGGAGTATAGAGTCTGATCTCCGGCACCAGACCGTTATCGGTAAGCGCTTGTGGAATATAGCCGCCCATAGAGACTAAAGAGCCATCCAGATCATGGGCAAGATTCTTAAATGAAATCGATGGGTTTTCGGTCACGATCGCCAACAGCTTTTGTCGCGATAGGGGATCTTCAAGCTTTGTTACCAGATAGTTGGCAATGGCGTGTTTGGCGTTAAGCTCACTGTTATAGAGATCATTTTTCTGAGCCGCCCACAGCATTGCAGGAATGCTGACAAAGAGCATCAAAGTTAACTGAATTATGCGTTTCATGTTATTTCTCCTCGTTGTTATTATCGGCATTTTTCCTCATTATCGCTGGTATTGATTCGATCTCAAAAAAACGAAAATAACGGCAAAATATCGATCATATTTCAACTTTTCATTTCTGAAAAGTTGCCTTCCAGTTAATAACTATATCATAAAAAAATTGACGTACATCAAAAAGTTGGTGAAAACTTTGCCAAATTGTCGCCTATAACGCACAATATAAGGCAGTTGATAAAAAAATGAATGCCATATCAAATGACCGAGTCGATAAAAGCCATCGATAAAAGACACATGTATTCCAAGCATGAGGAATTATACAATTCGCTGACCCATCTGTTGGGTTTGCTGTTGAGTATCGTCGCGTTGATCTTACTGATCGTTAAAGCCGCTACCTATGGCAGTGGTATTACTGTGCTGGCGGTGACGATTTATGGCGTGACTTTATGCATGATGTATGGTGGCTCGGCGCTTTATCATGGTGTAAGCCATATGAGGATAAAACGCCATCTTCGCACCTTTGATCATCTCAATATCTACTTTTTAATCGCCGGTACCTATACCCCGGTGGCATTGATCGGACTTAATAATGCCATTGGCTGGATCATCTTTGGTCTGTTGTGGGGAGTGACGATCATCGGCATCTTATATAAGACGTTGTTCTTTGGTGATTCCTGGGTCTCGACGATTCTCTATGTCATCATGGGCTGGACGGCCTTAGGCTTTATTGTCCAGATCGTCCAAGCCTTGCCAGATGTCTGTCTGCTTTGGATTATCCTGGGAGGCATTTTCTACACCAATGGGGTTATCTTCTATATGATGGATGAGAAAGTTGAAGGCTGTCATGTCACCTGGCATCTTTTTGTGCTGGTTGGTAGTATCTGCCACTTTTTTGCCATCTATTTCTATCTTGCGGCGCTGAAAGTCTAAACCATGAGCAAAACAACGGCAATGATTCTGGCTGCCGGCAGAGGCAGCCGCATGTTACATATGACTGAAAGCCTGCCAAAACCTTTGGTAAAGATAAATGGGAAGCCGCTCATCGAATATCAGGTTGAGCGTTTGGTGGCTGCCGGTATCACGGATATTGTTGTCAATGTCGCCTATTTTGCCGATAAGATTATCAAAACGCTTGGTTTTGGGCAGCGTTGGGGTATCAGCATTCGCTATAGCCATGAAAAGCTGGGCGCGCTCGATACTGGGGGTGGTGTCAGGCAGGCATTACCCTGGTTGAGCGACCGATTTCTCATCATCAATGCCGATGTGGTCTGTGACTATGATCTGGCTGTATTGGTTGAAAAAGCAGAAAAAATAAATAAGCTGGCACATCTTATTTTGGTCGCCAATCCCGATCACAATCCCAATGGCGACTATTCCATTGAGCCAGACGGTCTGATCAGTCCAAAAAAACGCCTGCCTAACTACACCTTTGCCGGCATCAGTCTGTGTGAAAAATTGCTATTTGATGGCGTTGGCGCCGGTCAGAAGATTTCGTTGCCAAGCCTGTGGCAGCAAGCAATAGAAAGGTGTCAGGTCACCGGAGAGCTTTATAAGTTAAGCTGGTGTGATGTCGGTACACCAGAGCGCTGGCGGCGTCTGCAAAATGGGGTTAAAGGTGCTTAAGGAATGTATGCAAAATAACTTCCCATATATAACCACTGTAAAATCTTGTTTCTCGTCATTGCCGCGACAGAGTGAAATGGCGTAATAAAGCAATTGCTTTATCCATTGAACGCCCGCAGCATGGATTGTGCAGGGCTATTTGTAAGACGATACAGGACAGTAGAGACGCCACAAAGCAATCTAGCTGGCCAGTGTAACATTGTTAATGGTACTGACGGCATCTGCCTAAGCACATACGATTTTTGCCGCCCTCAGGATAATCACATGGATCATCGCCAAGCGATGATGACGATTATTGCACCTGGTTATGCCTTGCAAGGAAAAAGGAATTTATTTCAGAAACGTTCCTAACAATAAACCATGACTTGATTTTTAGCCCTTGTTTTTATTACTATGGATAGCAGGAAATTTTAAATAAGGATTATGCTCCCCATGAGTGAGATTCTAACCAATACCGTTGACTGGCTGGATTATCGAGAATTTGCGCTGACCGAACCGGAAGCATTCTGGGCACAGCAGGCGGCAAGAGTCGACTGGATAGAACCCTGGAAGACGGTGAGCTCTGGAAGTTTTAAAAGCGGTGATGTCAAATGGTTTGAAGAAGGGCGGCTTAATGTTTGTTATAATTGTGTCGATCGCCATGTTGAGCTTCAGGGTGATAAGCTGGCGTTAATCTGGCAGGGTGATGATCCGAAAGCGAAAGCCCAATTGAGTTTTAAAGCGCTTCAGTATGAGGTGATGCGCTTTGCCAATGTCTTGAAAAAGCTAGGGATCAAAAAGGGCGATACGGTCTGTCTTTATCTGCCGATGATTCTATCGGCGCCGATTGCCATGCTCGCCTGTGCGCGAATCGGGGCGATACATTCGGTGATCTTTGGCGGCTTCTCACCCGAGTCGATCAAGGACCGCATCAACGATGCCAACTGCAAATATGTGATCACCGCCGATGGAGGTTTTAGAGTCGGCAAAATTATTCCTTTAAAAGCCAATATCGACAAGGCACTGACCGACTGTCCGAGTGTTGAGAAGGTGTTGGTTGTCCGACATGCTGGCAATTTCATCAATTGGGTCGATGGACGTGATATCGATTTCACTGAAATCGTAGAAATGGTCGAGGCATATTGTCCCTGTGAGCCGATGAATGCCGAAGATCCACTGTTTATCCTCTATACCTCTGGTTCCACCGGTAAACCCAAGGGGGTGGTGCACACCAGTGGCGGCTATCTGGTTTATGCCTCGCTGACGCATGAGCGGATATTTGACATTAAGCCGAATGATATTTACTGGTGCACGGCCGATGTAGGCTGGATCACCGGTCACAGTTATGTGGTTTATGGCCCGTTGAGTAATGCCACGACGAGTTTGATCTATGAAGGCACACCATCGTGGCCGCAGAAGTCGCGCTTTTTCGATCTAATTGACCAATATAACATCAGTGTGTTTTATACGGCGCCAACGGCAATTCGTGCACTTCAAGCCGATGCCTCAAATACACTCGGGCAAAGCCGGCGTGATTCCTTACGAATTTTGGGAACGGTGGGTGAGCCGATTAATCGAGAGGCTTGGTATTGGTATCATGATGTGGTTGGCAGAGGATGTTGTCCGGTGATGGATACCTGGTGGCAGACGGAAACCGGCGGCATTATGATTAGTCCAGGCTTTGCCCATAAACAAAAACCGGGATCGGCGATGATGCCGTTTTTAGGCATAGAGACAGCCATACTGGATAAGGCGACAGGTGGTGAGATTAAAGGGCAGATGCAGCGTCATGACTACGGCGCACTGGTGATAAAAAAACCCTGGCCTGGAATGATGCGCACGCTGTTTAATGATCATGAACGATATATGAGTACCTATTTTGATGTCTATCCCGGTTGCTATTTTCCTGGTGATGGTGCCTGGCGTGATGCCGATGGCGATATCTGGATATCGGGTCGGCTCGATGATATCATCTCGATTGCCGGTCATCGCATTGGCACGGCGGAGATTGAAAGCATTATCGATTCTCATCATGCTGTTGCCGAGACGGCTGTCGTTGGCATTGCCGATGCCATCAAGGGCGAGGTCATCTATGCCTTCATCACGCTGGAGCAAGGTATCATCGGTGATAAGGATTTAGAGATGGATATCATCAAATGGGTGCGCCAGACTTACGGAGCGATTGCCACCATTGCAGCGATTCAATGGGCGCCTTTATTACCAAAGACCCGTTCAGGCAAGATTATGCGCCGAATCTTAAGAAAGATTGCCAACCATGAGGAAGATCAGATTGGCGATGTCTCAACGCTTGCTGATGAGCGTTGTGTTGCCGATTTGATTGCCAATCGGGTTGAAAGATAAGAATTAACGAAAACGTTTGTTGGTCAGAAGATAGAAATAAAGCATGGAGAAGCCGATAATAATGACAAGGCTTATGCCGATGCTGGTGAAATGTTGCAGATAGCTCATCAGTGGCAACAGAATCATATACGACATCAGTGTCAGGGTCGATTTAAGATACTGAATCAGTTTTTCTGCAGATTCGTGTTTGATATTTGAAAACACAAAAATAACCTGAAAAACGATGATCATGATCACCAGTTCAGAGACGATGCGAACACTGCCGAAGCTGATTAAATAGTTGAAAACAAAAAACAGCAGCAAGGCGATAATGCCGCCGCCTGGCAGATAGAATTTATAGTCGCTGCGCCTGGTTTCCTGACGAAACACCGTCATCGCCAGCGGCACGGTGATATAGGATAGCACATGAAAAAGCCCCAGTACTTCGGCTAAATCCGACCAGCTTTTAAATAAAAACAGAAAGATCAGAGCCAGAATGGTATTAAAGATCAGCGATCGGCGAGAGACACCGTATTTTTCATGAACGTGATCGAAGTATTTTGGCATCTGTTTTTGACGCGCCATGGCGGTAAACATGCGAGAGGCGGAACCGGTGAAGGTGATGGCGGTGCCAAGAGGAGCAACCGTGGCGCCGGTATAGAGGATGATGGCAAAGAAGTTAAGTCCAATGAGTCCGGTCAGTTGTACCATCGGTGCCGACATGGCCAGTTGATGCCAGCCGGATTGCAAAAGTTCAGGTGGCAAGGCGGCGATAAAAACGATCTGAAGCAGAAGATAGATAACTAAACAGGTGCTGATCGACAAACACAATGCCATGGGAATGGTGCGGTGAGGTTTTTTAATCTCACTGGCAAAGGAGACGATGGACTGAAAACCATTGAAGGAGACGATAATGCCGGCGGCTAAAATGGTAGCGATCACTGATGAGAAACCATAAGGCATGACATTGCCACGATCGGCGGTGAAATTTTGTGGATGAAAAGCGGTAAAAGCCACCACAATAATAGTCAAAAGCGGAATAAAGAGTTTCAACAGGGTGATGATATTATTGGTTTTGGCCAGCAGCTTCACCCCCCAGAAATTGATGATGGAATAAAACAATACCAGAATGGCAGCGCAGCCGTTACCCAAGGGCGTCATTTGATGATTGCTATAAAACAAATGATCAATAGTGGGAAACAGATTAATGAGATATTGAATCGTGGCATCAGCTTCCAGGGCAACAACGGCGATGATTCCAAGCCAGTTGGCAATGGCGAAGGGAAAACCAAAATACTTGTTATGAGAGATGGAGGTGATAACCGCCGATAACCCTCTTAAGGGATAGAGTGCGGCGATTTCCGAGAAACACAGCCCGAGAACAAGGACGATGATGGCACCGATAATCCAGGCTAAGATGGCGGCAGGTCCTGAGATATGGGCGGCAACATAAGGGGAGAAAAGCCATCCACTGCCGATGATGGCCGAGATGCCCATGAAGGTGGCTGAAAGTAGACCAATTTTTTCTTTATGAATCATGGATAGAAAATACGTTTTTTATTGTCGAATTGGATCATTATATGAGTCAGATCAAAAAAGTCCAGTATTAAAAAATTATTGTCTGGCTTGCTGATAGAGTTCTTTGGCATGTGCCAGCGTCTGTTCGGTGATGTTGACACCACCGATAATACGAGCGGTTTCGGCGATTCTTTCTTCCTCATTCAAGGCGATGATTTCAGTTAGGGTTTGTCTCTTTTCATGGCGTTTGGCAATCTTTAATTGTTGGTCACCATAGATAGACACCTGCGCCTGATGGGTAATGCAGATGATCTGGGCTTTTTGGGAGATCCGTTTTAGCATCTTGCCGACAATCTCGGCCGTCGCCCCACTTATGCCGACATCGACCTCATCGAATATCAGCGTTGGAGGCGCTATTTTTTTGGCCGAGACGACATGAACAGCAAGACCAATTCGGCTTAGCTCACCGCCTGATGCAACCTTACTAATGGCTGATAATTGTTGCCCTTCATTGAAATTAATTAGAAAGTCGCAATGATCCATTCCCTGTGCACTTGGGGTTTGACGACGCTTAAGTTTTACGACAAAGCATCCTTTAGGGATATTCAGCTTATGCAGATGGGCTTCTACTTCTTTGGCAAATTCGATGGCGGCTTTGTGGCGTATCTTACTGATTTTCTCGGCAAATTGATAATAGTCTTTTTCAATCTGTTGATATTGCTGCTCAAGCTCTAACAGATGCTGATCTTCATGTTCCAGTTCTTCAAGCTTTTGCTCGAGGCTTCTGATGTGTTGATAGAGATAGCCGGCATCAACCCGATGTTTTCTGGCCAGGCTGTGGATCTGTTCCAGTCTTTGCTCTATGTTTTGCAGGCGTTCTGGGTCGATGGAGAATTGATGTTGTTGGGTTCGGGCTTCCTCACAGGCTTCAGTAAGATACAGTGAGGCCTGAGCAAGATTTTCTTTCAGGCTGTTAAAACCGACATCATCCTGTTTGTCGACTAGCTGCTTGATTCTGTCAATATGAGCGATCAGACTGTCATCCTGATCGTATAAGATATCGGCGATTTGCTGCATCAGCTGTATTTTATCCTGAGCACCAAACAGATGGCTGTGTTCCTGGCTCAATTCACTGATCTCGTCTTCTTTGAGATCAAACTCAGTCAGTTCATTGAGCTGATATTGCAGCAGTTGCCGCTCTGTTTGTCTGAGTGCTAGCTTCTGTTTTCGCTGTTCAATCTGTTTTTTTAGTCCGTGCATGTCACTAAATTTTTGTGACATCAGCTGAATGTTTGGCAAAGTGCCGGCAAAGGCATCCAGCCGTTCAAGCTGGACATCCTGTTCGATAAGGCTGTGATGAACATGTTGCCCATAGATGCTGATCATGTGTTGAGACAGATCTTTTATTTGCGCCAGAGTCACGGGTTGGCCGTTGATAAAGCTTCTTGATTTGCCATCGCTTTGAATCATTCGACGAATAATGCACTGTTGCGGCTCATTATTTAATGCCTCAGTCTCAAGCCACTGAATTGCCGCGGGTATGGTTTCAATATCAAAAATAGCACTGATCTCACAGGTATCGCCGGATGGGTGTAAATTAGTCTTGTCAAACCGGGCGCCAAGGAGAACATTTAAGGCATCCAAAAGGATTGACTTCCCTGCGCCTGTCTCTCCGGTAATCGTGGTCATGCCGGAATTAAACATGATTTCGCTGTGGCGGATGATGGCGAAATTTTTAATTTGCAGATAGTTTACCATAACGACTGAATTTTAACGTTATCACAATGAAGGATGATAACGAATCGGTGGCTATTTTGCTATTAAATTATGAGCTGCTGCGAAAATAATGATCAAATCATTATTTATAGAAATAATCTGTGTAAAATAGTGAAAAATTTTGTTTATTTTTAATCTTTTTTATGGTTAATTAGTAGATGTATTTGATTCACGTGGATGAGTGAAATGCAGAGAGTAAAAAATAGATGGATGGAATATGAGGAAGGAATAACATGAAAAAGTGGAAAATGGCAATGGTTGTGTCGGCGATGTTATTGGGTGGCATTACCGCCGCCTATGCATTAGAGGATAATCAGCTTGAAGTGCACAATAATTTTACGACGACGGTCAATGTTGTACCGTTGGGGGCGGATAGGGATATTTTTGTCGATGGAGCCTATGACAAGTTTATCTCACCGGGTGCTGCGGCAACATTTACGCTTAAATCGGGTATCAAGCCCTATACGGCTTTTTTGGAGTTTGAACAGTCTGTGATCACAACGGGTCAGTGGCTCTTGGCGCTCTCTTCGATCAATGGCAAGGCGGTATTTGATGGTTTTGCTGTCAGTCCTCCAGCCGGACTTGCTGCCTCCTGGCAAAAAAGTGAGGATGGCCGCATTCAGAATCTGTATCTTTGCGATTCTCAATCTTATCAGCAAAACGGCAATTGTGAAGCTACGGTTCAAACAACGGTAACCGCGGCAGCTACCAATAACTATGAGGATCAACTGATTTTTGAAAACAGGGCGGTCAGTGACGCGATTGCCGTACATGTTGAGATTTCAAGACAGATTGATCTCTCTGATCCGTATCTGCCGACAAAGCTGACTTTGGCCAAGGTTATTTTTGCCAATAATTCGGATCAATGCTTAGTCACACTCGATGAAAATCAAGCCTTTACTATGACGCAGGATAAGACTTTGATTACACCGTTGCAGGGAAATTTCATCACTGAAGATGGCATCAGTGGAAATCTGTCTTTGTGGAATTCACCTCGAGTATATATGAAGTCATTGTATATGAGTTGGCCACAAGTGACACAAAATGGCTGTACTATACCGGCATCTAATAATGTTGGTTTGGAAATCGTTTATTAATGAGAGAATGGAGAGCATCATGAACAAAGTTAAAAAGACAATCGCTTTATTGAGCTTGGCATTGCCATTTTCGGCCTTTGCCGCCAATGGTTTTTTTACGATCAACAACAACACCGATAACGATTGGGTGGTTTACTCGATCAGCAATGCCTATGACTTTAAGATACATTGTCTGACACCTGTACCGGAATCTTATCAGGTTTTGCCATCCCCTGATTTTGCGACGGAAAAAATGCCAAGCATCTCCGGCGGCACCGTGGGTGTCAATTATTTTAATGTACCGGCGTACTCGGCCGTTCAGTATCAGTTAAGTTCACAATGCACCAATGGAGTTTATGACACTCTGGGTTATACGTCGACAAAAATCTGGAATGCCTGGCTTGGTGGTGATGTAGAAGCAAGAAGCAATGGCGGCGTTATTTTTCAACTTCAATATGACAGTGAAGCGCAAACGGCGTCCTATGGTCTACAGTCTTTCAATTCCGGGCTTTTGATCTACCAATCTACGTATAATAATGCCGGCAATGTGTTGCTGTTTATGGATATTTTAAATAGAAAATAACCGACCTTTTTAGTAAGGAGAAATGGATTCATCAGCTGCGTTTAAGTAGCAAGCCGTTGAACGCCACTTTCCATGAATAAGAAAGTGACTGGGTTTTAGAGGAACACAAGGAAGTATTTTGTTAAAACGGTTAATCCATAATCAATTCCTTGGTGTTTAAATAGCGCCTGGTATTGTGTTCAGTAATTTTTTTTCATATGTCGTATTGTATAATAGGATTGCCATTTTGTATTAAACAACAATAAGGAATGAAAATGAAATTCACAATATGCAAACATCTATTGAAAGATTATCCTAATATGTCGATTGGTCTTGTCATCGCCAGGTTTTCTGACAAGTTAAATCTCGAGTTTGTGAATAACTCTGTCACTAAAATCACAAAGACAGCACAAGAAAAAATGCCCGACGGTACCATTTCATCTAACTCGTCACTGGCTTTATGGAAAAAAATATATGCCAACTTTACTACCAGAAGCAAAAATATTGAAGCCTCGGTTATTGCCTTATCAAGGAGAGCAAAAAATAATAAATTTCCTCGAATTAACCCCATTGTTGATACTTATAATTTATCAAGCATCATAACCTCAACACCAATTGGTGGATATGATTTAGACAATATATCTGGGAATATTACCATTCAATATAGTGGTGAATCACGTGCCTTTAATGGCATAGGTATGAGTCAAACAATTCACACAGATCCTGCCGATATAATCTATAAAGACGATCAGAATACATTGTGTTGGTTATGGAACTATCGAGATTCTCAGCAGACACTGATAAATGAATCCACGAAACACGCTATTTTCTTTTTGGATTGTGTCGACAGTAATGCTCTGCTTGAAACCAACTTACAGTCTGCTCAGGAGAGACTGATTGATTCCTTGCAAAACCTGGGTGGTAAGGTAATGTCCCAAAACATCTTAAACGCTGAGTCTCCTGGTATCGAGCTCGATGTTACTGAACACACCCAAAAAATTGAAAATCTTTTGCAATAGCGGTTGATTGGATATTAAGCGATGTGTGCAGAATAATTTCCTATGATCTAACGGCTGTGAAAGACCTCTTGTCATTGCTGCAATAGACGAGGTCTATCATATAGAAACGTGTCTGAAATAAATTCCCTTTTTCCTTGGAAGGCATACTTAGGTGCAACAACCAATCGTCATCATCGCTTGGCGATGATCCATCTGATCATCGTGAGCGCGGCAAAAATCGTATGTGCTTAGGCAAAAGCCGTCAGTATTCTTCTCATTTAACTCAGCAAGTCTTTCGGAAATATCTTAACGCCCAAAAACTCGGCGTCTTTGATGATTTTGGCGTCGTTGAAATCAGATGTTGCCAGGATGGAACGATCGGCGAGCTTTAATTGAGAGATGATAGCGAGGCCTTTTCGTGGTTCATCTCCCAGGTGATAATCGATGATAAAGAAGGTATTTTCTCTGCTGTTTTCTTTGATATGGTCGATAAGAGCCTGACTGTGATGGAAATGTTTAAGAGTGAGGGCGACTTCCCTAAAATAGTATCGCCAGGCTTCATGCAGGCATTTTTGGTCATCAAGAATGCAAATGCTCATGTTTGGAGTCGCGTTTTTGTGACAATAATCATCGATTCTTTTGAAAACATCCAGGCAATAGGAATGGTCTTGCTCGCTCAAAACAGGGAGCGAGAGGGTGACGGTTGTGCCTTTTTTGTGGCTTGATTCTACCGTGATATCACCACCGATGGCTTGGATTTCGGTTTTGGCATACGATAATCCCAGTCCTTGTCCTGTAAATTTGTCAATGCTTGTGCCGTAATCGAAGACTTTATTGATATGTTGAGGTTTGATGCCTTTTCCCTGATCTTTGATGGTGATGATAGCCCTGGCTCTCCCATCCTTTCTCAGTTCAGATTCCTGTGATAGTGTCAGCTCAACAGTGGCTTTTTTGTTGTCGTAGGATTCAATAGCATTGTTGATGAGATTGGAGAGAATTCTGCCAAAAGTTGTTCTATCGATGGGTGAGACGATTTGAAGAGATTGCGCTATAGTGGCATGAGGAGCATATTGGCTAACCCCCTTCCTGATTATTCTAATATCGACTGGCAGGTGTTGAAATTCAATGGTTTTGTTCTCGATGCATTTTGTGAGGGCGTTTGATAGTAGACAATAATGGGGTTGATTGGTGGCTTTTTTCTTGTCATCTTTGCGGTATTGCGTTCTCAAGGTTTCAATGATGTGGGAGATGTCCTTCGCCGTGTTAGTGAAAACACGTTTGTGTATATCTGATAGTTCATGAGCTTGCTTGATCGCGATGTTAAGCGCGGCAAGGGGGGAGTTGATATCATGGGCGACTTGACGGGCGATTTTCTGTTGCGATTCATGTATGCGCATCTGAGCCAGCGTTTCGTGATGTTTTTTTTGAGCTTGCTTATGGTGAAGAAATTGAGTGTAGATGGTCTGAATTTCGCAGGCTGCATTTCTATCTATCGGCGGAGATGAGTTGACAGATGAGGTTGAGAGTATTTTTTCTATGGGAGCAATAATTCGGCTGTTGAGCTTTTCTTGCATCCGCATGGCGATAAATACACAGGTCAGAATGGAGAGAATTGATATGGCCACGATAAACAATAACGATAGATAAACATTGAAAACATCCGGATACGATGAGACAGTGAAAGCAACCTCAGGCATTTTCAGATCTTCACAGCTTTCAAGGAGTGGTGATAGAGCAAAGATAGAAGGTATGTCCTTGGCAGGACAGGATTTGATTATTCTGATCTCATGCAATTTAAAGCGATTTTCCAGTGTTTCAATCGTGACCTTGATGGCATTTTGATTGTCGATGATAATATCACCAATTAATGACTTTTCGATCAGTGGCAAGATGATATTTTGTCGTTGAAGTTCCTGGGAAAAGGTACGTTGAATGACATTGTATGAATAAAAAAGCGTTAGCATCAGAGCGATCAGCGTAATTAGAGAGATTGGGATCAGTACTGTTTGCAGGCAGATGCTGCGAATGGTTTCTGGTTTTTTGATCTTCTTCATTTTGCATATCTGTAAAACTGTAGATGACCGTCAAAAATGCTGTAAATCGCATAAGGTTGATTTATCAAAAAATGATCTTTTGGGTTGTGCTTTTCATAGATGGCAAATTCAGTGGCTGTTTTTGCCTTTGAGTGGCACAGGTCTGTGGCGAGTATCTCGATATTTCTAACCATGTTGATAATGGAGACAGGAGGCAGAGAAGTGCTGCTATCATGCAACATCAGCGCTTTTACCAGTGGATCTTTGAGCTTGTCGCTATCATCTTTACCATTTCGTATACTGAGTGCTTGATGAGGTTTAAGCTTGATGTCATATCCTTGAATATAGCTGAAGCTGTTCTCACCCCATCCATCGCTGCCAATATAGTCGAGCTTTGGAAATGTTGTAGAGAGATTACCCATTACATAGCCGCTTAGTTGCGAGTAATTGGGCAGAATCAGATAGTCTATGGGATGTCGTTTTAGGCTCTTGATAAGGTGATCAAGATTTGGGCTGTCTTCGGCAACTTGAAGATAGAAGGCTGGCTTATTGGGCGCTGCTAGCTTGATAAAATCATTGGCAAAGGCGACGCAGGCAGGACAGCGGGCATCCACAAATACGGCGTATGAGAAGGGTGAGGCATTATGTGTTAACGTCGTGAACATTTTTTTGGCAAATTGAGAAACCGGCGGATAGGAGGTAAAGATCAGGCTTTGGCTGTTATAGATTTTTGGATCATTGGCCATGGGCGAGATAATGGGAATATTGGGGATGACTTTTCCACCGACTAAAAGTGCTTTGCTTCTCCTTGGACCCAAAATTGCCCATACTTTTTGCTTGATAAGCGACAGATAGGTGTCAATAAGGCTTATATCATCATCACCGTCGAAATAGTGGATAATGGGCTTTAGGTGATAGCCGCAATGTTCGAGTAGCTTATTATTTTTATTGACGGCATATAGAATGGCATTCATGTGTGCAGTTTTATATTTTGCATCTGGTAGAGCTTCGTCAAAACCAATGTTCACAGTGATCGCATTTGCAGAAATGCTTCTAGATAGCAAAAGTATAAATAATGAAAGAAAGAAACGAAGATATCGTGTGTCGATTGTCATTCCTTTGCATTCTCAGGATAATAGACCACATCAATAACATAGATATTGCAAAGATCAAAAATATCGACAGGCAAAAAGCTTTTTTTGCCTTTAATTTCGGCGTTGATGGTGGCATTGTTCGCGTTGTGGCTAAGATAGTAAATGGTTTGTTTATTGCCTTCGATAAGACACAGCGTGTTTTTAAGCGTTTGAATCTGGCTTTTGTTGATCTTGTGTCCGAGGATCAGGCTGCCTTTTTTTAAAAAGGGGCTGTAGTCATTCGACTCGATGCTAATGGGGCACAGTGTATCGAGTCGATTTCGCAGATACTCGACTTGGCTTGGGTCATTACACAGTTTTTTTTGTTTGGCATTAAGTTGAATATGGCAAGGATCGTGCTCATCGAGAAAGAGAGATGGACTGATGATGATGCCCTCAATGGCAAACTTATTAACAAGTTTGTCGGCAACGCGTTCTCCAATTTTCACTTTACCGGCTTCGGTAGCTTTCAGGGTACCAACACGGACGATGCCTTCTTTGCAGAAAACATCCTGGGTTTGTTTAACCTGTTTTTTTCTGAGGTACTTCAAGCGCTCGAAGGGTGCGAGCTGTTGCAATATTTTGCTCAACTCATCGGCGCTTATGTCATGCAATTTCGACATTTTTGACAAATTCTTTGGTTTGTTGATCATATTTTAATGTATAAATATACTTATCATTGCCTAAAATTGCAAGCTCACCCAATGCGGAAGTCGTCAGATAGGCCAGATAATTAATCTGGCTTAGTATTTTTTCTTTGGCTTTTCGATAGTTGCTGTCTTCCAAAATCGCTGTATAAAGGCTGAATAGTGTTTCTGGATAGGTGGGCTCATCAATCTGCCAGCTCTCCAAATTGCGATGAATAAATGCCAGCAGTTGTTCACAAGCGTGATCGGCACCTTTGTTGATAAACATGTCGATAATCTCTTCATTGTGCAAATCAACCGCCATCTTGTTATCCAGCTTTCCGGTTAACATGGCAATACGGCAGGAGGGGAAATATTCCTTTAGTCGTCTGCTGACCCCAACGCCGTTATCGGCTTGGTTTTCAAGCTCATGATCGATAATGATAATAGGTGCAAGTTCGCTCAAAGCGATTAGACTGCTTTTGATATAATTCTCATCGGGGTCGTTTTGACGATAAAATTCATGGATTATATCGTTAGCCGAATCAACGAGGTAGTGATGGTTTTTAACACGGGCTACCATGTCGGTTTGTTGTGAGAAGGGCAGTATGGTTGCCTTGTCGCCGAGGTAGGCTTGCAAATACATCGTCATGGTTGTTAGGAAGCCATTATTATCATCAAGAAGTATGATTGTCCTTTTTACGTCTGCCAGCATGTTGATCCTCTGTTTATCTCTGTTTATCATTGCCGATGGCTCCTGATATGTGGTGAGCCCTGGTGTATTTTAGACTTCAATTTGTACTGAAAACTCCCCATTTTTAATAATTGCCTCTTGAGGCAGTGATTTCAATGTA
>JBMSHD010000003.1:0-42307 GCA_049416425.1 Francisellaceae bacterium
ACATTGGTCATCGGCAGCGCCAAATACTCGGCAAAAGCCCCCGGACGGTTCACCCCAATTCCCTGCGTTTCAGCACAAAGATGCCGCCGCCCAGCCAGGCAATTCCGGCAACGCCCGCACACAACATGACCATCACCGCTCACAAGCTGCCCCGGATGAAAGTCCGGGAGCAGCAGTTGACCGAAGAGAGTGACGACATCAACGTTAGCTAAAATGATAAATTTAGACACATGAATAAAACGATTCAAAATCAAATTTCCGCCCTGATCAATCAAGCCAAATGCAAGGATCGTGGCCGTTTTATCGCCGCCTTTAACAGATTAAAAGGAGGCGATGCCGATGAAAAAGTCTGGAAACAGTTAGAGCGTGCCTGTTTGAACTCTGCCGATGAAGTTGTCAACAAAAAACAGGGTATGCCTCATATTCACTATCCTGATTTGCCGATCAGCGAAAAAGTAGAAGAGATCAAATCAATTCTTGAGACGCACCAGGTCGTTATCGTTGCCGGTGAAACCGGTTCGGGAAAATCGACTCAGCTGCCTAAGATCTGCATGGATATGGGCTTTGGCGCCAAAGGCTTAATCGGTCATACCCAGCCTAGAAGGCTGGCGGCAAGATCAATCGCCAGCAGATTGTCCGAGGAGACCGGTATGGCGCTTGGCGAGGGAATCGGTTTTAAAATTCGTTTCAATGATAAAACCTCGAAGGGCAGTTTTATCAAACTCATGACAGATGGTATTCTTTTGGCCGAAATTAAAGAGGATAAATATCTGTCAGACTATGAGGTGATTATTATCGATGAGGCGCATGAGCGCAGTCTCAATATCGACTTTTTGCTGGGGCACTTAAAACAGATTCTGCCAAAGCGTCCCGACCTTAAGCTTATCATCACCTCGGCGACGATCGATCACCGAAGATTCTCCAAGCATTTCTGCCATGTCGATACCAAAACAAAAAAAATCGTTAACACACCGATTGTTGAGGTCTCTGGTCGAACCTATCCGGTGGAGATTCGTCATGTTGATCCGCTTGAATTTGAGCAGGATCTGGCTCTGCCTGAGCGCCTATTGCGTGCCATCGATATGTTGTCAGGCGAGAAGCCGGGGGATATTTTGGTGTTTTTGGCCACCGAGCGAGACATTCATGAAGCGACCGACTTTTTGAAGAAAGCCAACCTGCGTCACAGCGAAATTCTGCCGCTGTTTGCCAGATTGTCAAATGCCGAACAGGATAAAATTTTTCATCCACAAGGCGGAATGAGGCGCATTATTTTATCGACCAATGTAGCAGAGACCTCGTTGACGGTGCCTGGAATTCGTTATGTTATCGACAGCGGAGATGTCAGGATTTCGCGCTATAGCTATCGCACCAAGGTTCAAAGGCTACCGATCGAGCCGATCTCTCAGGCTTCAGCCAATCAGCGAGCCGGCCGTTGTGGACGAGTTGCCAGTGGTATCTGCATTCGGCTTTACTCCTTGGAGGATTTTCAATCAAGGCCAGCATTTACCGATCCTGAGATTTTAAGGACAAATCTGGCTTCGGTGATTCTGCAGATGGAAAGTCTGAAATTGGGTAATATTGACCGTTTTCCGTTTCTTGATAAGCCAGATAGTCGTTTCATCAAGGATGGCTATGCGCTTTTGCATGAGATTGGCGCCATCGAGCAGCTTAAACATCATCATATCAAAGTGACGGCAAACGGTCAGAAAATCGCACGATTTCCGGTTGATCCACGACTGGCGAGAATGTTGCTCACAGCAAATGAGCTTAAGGTGTTGGCGCCAATGCTTGTGATCGTGAGCTTCTTGAGTATTCAAGATCCAAGAGAGCGGCCACTTCAATTCCAGCAGAAAGCCGATGAGGCGCATAAGGCCGATCGAGATAAGAACTCGGATTTTATCGGTATTATTAATCTGTGGCGGCGCTACCGGCAGGATGTAGCAAATTTGACGAATCGGCAGCGCAAAGACTACGAAAAAAAACACTTTTTGTCATCGATACGCATGCGCGAATGGCGTGAGATTTATCACCAGCTTGTCGATGTGGCAAAAACATTGAAATGGTCGCCGCCAGGATCGATAGCAGAAATTCATGATGATCGACTGCACCAGGCCGTTGTCTCCGGGCTTTTAAGCCATATCGGTTTCAATCGTGATGCCAAGGAATATCTAGGTGCACGCGGATTGAAATTCTTTATTTTTCCCGGTTCTTCTCAGTTTAGCAAAACACCGAAATGGATTTGCGCCGCTGAAATTGTCGAGACCACAAAACTCTACGGCAGAATGGTGGCAAAAATCGATCCGGCCTGGTTAGAAGCGCTGGCATCGCATTTGATTAAAAAACATCATAGCGATCCTTATTGGAGCAAAAAGCGCGGTGCGGTGATGGCATCTGAGCGAGTCAGCCTATACGGGCTTGATATCGTCGCCCAGCGCCCAGTAAACTATGAACATATCGATGCCAGGCTTTCGCGCGAGCTTTTTATCCGTCATGCACTTGTCTACGGTGAATTTGAGACAACAGCCGCTTTTTACAGTCATAATCTGGCATTGCTGGAGGATGTTGAGGTGTTGGAGCATAAATCCAGGCGTCGTGACATCGTCATCGATGATGACACTCTGTATCAGTACTACGAGGATTTGATCCCCGATCATATCTGTTCTGGAGTTGGTTTTGAGAAATGGTATAAGAATCTAAATCAAAACGCGCAGCAGGCACTGTTTTTCGAAAAAAAATCGCTGATGCAGCATGAGGCAGCGCATATCACCAGCGAGGCTTATCCCGATTATTTTATTCTCGATAAGTTGAAGCTGCCTCTGTCTTATCATTTTGACCCAACAGCCGACGATGATGGCGTGACAGTCAAAATTCCGCTGATGCTTATTGATCAGATGGATGCCGCTGCCTTTGAATGGTTGGTACCTGGGATGTTAAAGGACAAGATCGTCGCCTTGATGCGAGCATTGCCGAAAAACATCAGAAGAGCGTGTGTGCCGATTCCGCATTATGCGACGGCGATTATGGAGTCGATGGAGTATGACGTATCGAAGCGTTTTCGTGATATTTTTTTAAAACAACTGACTCGTATCACCGCCATGGCGATTGATGAGACGATTTGGGATAGTCTTGAGCTTGAGCCGCATTTTCACATGCGTTTTGAGATTATCGATGGTAAGCGTAAAGTCATCGCCGATGGCAGAGATTTTAAGGTGTTACGACTAGAACTCAAAGATCGACCTAAACCTGAGGTTAAAGCCGTTGAAGCCAAGAACGAGGTGATCTATCAAAGCTGGCAGTTTAAGGATCTGGCGTTGACTCGAGATCGTAAAGAATACGGCATTACAGTGACGGTTTACCCTTGTCTTGTCGATAAGGCAGACGGAGTCAGCCTTTCATCTGCCACCACTTTACCTGAGGCTCAAAGGCTGAACAAAGCCGCCATAAGACGGCTTTTAATGCTGGAGTCTGCCTCATTGGATAGAACGCTTAAAGATGCCATAAAGCCTAAGTCCGAATTGAACCTTTTGTTTAGTATGATCAAACAGCCAGATTGGCAGGCAGAGCTAATCGCTCTTAGCTATAATTTGGCTTTTGATCTTGATGATGATAAGATGATACGGACAAAAAAAGAGTATGAGACAAGACGTAATGTCGGTAAATCTCGGCTCGTCCCTGAGATTGAGAATCTGAGTGCGCTGTGCTATGACATTCTGAAGCAGTATAAACAGGTAAAGGATCGCTTGAAGCAGAAAAAACTGCCGCTTGATCTGTTGTCGCTCTATCAGGCCGTGGCCGAGGTGGTGGATTCATTGGTTTATCACAATTTTCTGCTACAGACTCCCATAAGCTGGCTTAAGCGCATCCGTGTTTATCTGGCGGCACAGGAAAGTCGCCTTGAAAAAGGCGCGCGTGATGTGAAAAAAGATCGCCTTTATCGGCTTGAGGTTGAGGCGTTAAATGCGCTGTTGAGTGCTAAGATTACCCAAAAAGGCATGAGTCTTCAAAACAGGGAAGTCAGCCATATTCATTGGTTAATCATGGAGCTGTGGATCTCTTATTATGCGCAAAATATCAAAACGATTGAGCCGGTATCGGTGAAAAGAATAAAAAAGCATATCGCCGAGTTGTAGTCTAAGAATCACCGAATGTCAGTCAACATATCCGGCGATATGGCGAACAGTTGGGCTTCTTTGAATATCCTTTCTCTCTTTAAATGTGCCAAGACATAGATCACCAATATGGTTGGTGATGCCCCAGCAGTAGTTTTCATTGTGAAAGTGATGACGCATATGCGCGCGTTTCAAGGTGTGTCCCCATTTTGTTTTTGGTTGATAGCTCGGGACGTGATGAGCCAGATGTATCCACTCGTAGTAAAGATAGTAGAGAACACCGGCGGTAAAGGGAACCAATGCGATGCTAAAGCTCCAGGTAATCAAGGCAAACAAAAGATAGGTCTGAGCTAGGTGAATAATGACGGCCTGCCAGGGAGCAAACAACAGTTTATAGTTCTGTGGTTCTCGATGATGAGCGTGATGCAAGCGAATCTGGAAGCGTCTAAACCAGCCGGGTTTTTTAGACAATGCAGCATGAAGCAGAAACTTGTGGGCATACCATTCATAAATAGGTGCCAGAATAACAGGAAGAAGAAGCCACCAGAAATGGGAGAATAACAGTCCTGTTGAGACAATAATCGCTAACATGATGAAAAAGAAAATCCACAGCGTGATAATGAGACCATGCTTAAAATAAGGCTTAAAAACCTGTTTCATTGCTTTGTAGTACCCTAAATGTTGACTGGATGTCTTATTATATCAGCTGGTTTTATGTTGATAAATAAAAGTCACACAGATCTTTTAGCAACTGCTAGCCAGGTTCTCTTGGGAATTTTTTGGTCTCTTTGTGCATGATATCCCAAGAGAGCGTATTTTCGGTATAGATATCCATCGCCGGTTTGTAGCGGCTGGAGTCATCAAGTACGCCGGCGGCAACCATGACATAATCAGGAAAACCATCACTTTTGGCCATCACATTACCGCCACAGTGTGGACAAAATCCGCGGCTGATGGTGTTGCCATTGTCTGATGCTTTATCAAAAAAGCGAATCTTTCCTTCACTCTTAAGCGTGGCATTCGGGAATACATTAACCGGTGCATAGCCCGATCCTGTCCATCTCTGGCAGTCTTTGCAATGGCAGTTACACATAAAAAGTGGATCTTCATCGAGAGTGAAATTAACTTGTCCGCACAGACAGGAGGCGCTGTATTTTGATTTTGTCATTTCTGTATATCCTTTCTTTTGACTGAGATTGAGATTCATCATAGACCAGGTTTATAGTCATTGCCAGGCTGTCATTCGAAGCTGTGGGATTTTAAATGAGATGGCACGGGGTTGTCAGCACTATTGAAGCATTATATGATAAGAGCTGGAAAACAGTAGGAGCTTCTCTTGTCACAGCAAAATGTAACCGCCAGTTATAAGTCTCAATCGCGTTATCCCCTGTTTCGACTTTTAAGCTATATGAGGCCATTTCGCAAGGATTATGTGCTGGCGTTGATCTACTCAACGCTAAATAAACTGTTTGATATTTTGCCGGAAATTCTTCTGGGTATTGCCGTCAACGTCGTCGTTGAGCGTAAAGATTCCTGGGTCGCTGATATCACCGGTTTCACAGGTATTATGCAGCAGCTACTGATATTGGGGCTTTTGACCTTTGTGATCTGGGTTCTGGAATCGGTATTTCAATATCTCTACAGTCTTAAATGGCGTAATCTGGCCCAGAATGTCGAGCACTTATTAAGGGTAGAGGTCTATGACCATATTCAGCGCGCCACGGTGGGGGAGATTGAACAGACTCCGGCGGGGCAGCTCATCGCCACTATCAACGATGATATCAATCAGATGGAGCGATTTTTAGAAAATGGCGTCAATCAGATCGTGCAGATCATCGTCTCGACATTGTTTATCGGCCTGGTGTTTCTCTATAGCTCACCATTGATCACGCTGTTTGCCATCGCGCCAATCCCTTTGATTTTAATCGGTGCTTTTTATTTTCAACATAAGCTTGAACCGCGTTTTCTCGATGTCAGGCAAAAAGCCGCCGATATCAGCGTGTCGTTGACCCGAAATCTTTTAGGACTTTTAACCATCAAAAGTTATACCAGTGAGGCTTATGAGCGAGATCGTATCGAGCGCGTCAGCAAAGATTATCAAACCGCCAATCGTCACACCATCAAGATCAGCTCGATGGTCACGCCAGTCATTCGCATGTTTGTGCTGACTGGCTTTCTATTTACCTTGCTTATCGGTGGCTATCAGACCATCTATTCTGGCATGAATGTCGGTACCTTCAGCGTGTTGATCTTTTTGTCTCAACGTCTGCTTTGGCCGTTTAATTATCTGGCCGAGGTCACCGTCGACTATCAGCGGGTGATGGCGTCAACGACCAGGGTGTTTAATCTCTTTGCCTGGCAGCCTGAGTTTGGCGATAAGGGGGTAGAAGTTGTCGATTTATTAGCGAAAGATATCGTCTTTGATCGGGTGACATTTCGCTATATCAGCGCCGATAAGGCGATTTTTCAAGACTTTTCACTTGTGATTCCAGCCAATAAGACGATTGCCTTTGTCGGTGAGTCGGGTTCGGGAAAAAGCACGATTATCAAGCTTTTGTGTCAGTTTTATGAGGTGGATGCCGGTGGCATTTATTTCGGTGGTGAAAATATCAAAGATCTGGATAAAAAGAGCTGGCGACAGCGTATTGCACTGGTTTCTCAGGAGCCTTTCCTGTTCGATGGCAGCATTCGTGAGAATATCTGCTATGGTTGTGATGTGGCCGGTGATCGGCAGATGATTGAGGCGGCACGTATCGCCGGTATTCATGAATTTGTTGAGACGCTGCCTAAGACTTATGATACCGATGTCGGTCAACGTGGTGTGCTTTTATCCGGAGGGCAGAAACAGCGTATTGCCATCGCCCGTGCCATCTTGAAGGATGCACCGATTTTAATCCTGGATGAGGCGACCTCAGCGGTGGATAATCAGACGGAATACGCCATTCAGAAAGCCTTAAATACGCTAGCCCATCATAAGACTACGGTTATTATCGCCCACCGGCTGTCGACGATTCGCCATGCCGATACGATAATTGTTATGGATAAGGGTGAAATTATTGAGCAGGGTCGTCATGAGGCGTTAGTGGCAAGAAATGGGCATTATGCCAGACTATGGCGCATTCAGATCGGCGAGATAATTTAGTTGCAAATAATCGCAAAATGAAACATAATGTTATCATGTGAATTGGATTTAAGGAGATAATAATGGCATTATCCGTTCGTCTGTCAGATCAACTTGTCAAACAGGCTCAAATCGTCAGTGAAGTCATGCATCGTTCTTGTGCCAAGCAAATAGAGCACTGGGCAATGATAGGTAGGTTGGTCGAAGATAACCCTGATTTGCCTTATGAATTTATTTTGGGAAGTCTTATGGCAAAAGCCGAAATGGACAATGATCTGGTTAGTGATTATGAGTTTACTCGTTAAGCAGACGAATTCATTTGCCAAAGCAATGAAGAAGCTGTCAAAGCAGCAAAAGAAAGAGCTAGATATCGCTGTAAAGGCGATTATGCAAGATCCTGACATCGGAGAGAGAAAAAAGGGAGACTTATCTTTCTTGAGAGTATATAAGTTTAAGATGAATAAAAAGCTGACGCTTTTGGGTTATTGTTATGAAGAAGACAGACTCATACTGACCCTATTAAAACTCGGTAGTCATGAGAATTTTTATCGTGATATGAAACGCTAGAATTTAGCGTTTCCTGGTGTGCGAGGAAAAGGAATGACATCACGAATATTGGTGATACCGGTGACATAGCTCAATAGTCGCTCAAAGCCCAAGCCGAAACCGCTGTGTGGCACGGTTCCATATCGTCGTAAATCGCGATACCAGTAAAGTCCTTCGGCATCGATGCCGGTTTCACTGATACGTTTATCCAAGACAGAAAGACGTTCTTCTCTTTGGCTGCCACCGATCAGCTCACCAATGCCAGGAACCAGCACATCCATGGCAGCAACGGTCTTATCATCGTCGTTGAGTCGCATATAAAAGGCCTTGATTTCTTTGGGATAGTTCATGAGAATCACCGGCGCCTTGAAGTGCTCTTCACACAGATAGCGTTCGTGTTCTGATTGTAAGTCCGTGCCCCAACTTACGGGGTATTCAAATTTTTTGCGGGCATTTTTGAGAATGTCGATAGCATCGGTATATTCCAGACGAATAAAGTCTTTTTGCAGAATATGATCAAGCTTGTTAATGAGTCCTTTCTCGACAAATTGATCAAAGAAAGCCAGATCATCGGCGCGCTCGGTTTTGATGCATGTGATGACATATTTTAACAGATCGACGGCCAGATCGGCGTTGTCGTTTAAATCGGCAAAGGCAAACTCTGGCTCGACCATCCAGAATTCGGCCAGATGGCGAGATGTATTCGAATTTTCGGCACGAAATGTCGGACCAAAGGTATAGACTTTGCTCAAGGCACTGCAATAAGTCTCGACATTGAGCTGACCGGAGACGGTCAGAAAGGTCTCACGAGCAAAGAAATCCTGAGCATAATCGATCTGTCCGTTTTCTTTTTTGGGAATATTTAAGCTATCGAGAGTTGAGACGCGAAACAACTCACCGGCACCCTCGCAATCATTAGAAGTCAGAATCGGGGTGTTGACCCAGAAAAAGTCATGCTCGTTGAAAAAACGGTGAATGGCAAAAGCCACCGTGTTTCGCATGCGTGCAACGGCGCCGATGATGTTGGTACGAACGCGAAGATGAGCGTGTTCTCTAAGATATTCCATGGTATGACGTTTGGGAGAGACCGGATAGGTTTCAGGATTTTCAACCCAGCCATGAACGCTAAGCTTATGAGTTTCTATTTCAACGGATTGCCCTTTGCCTTGAGATGGTATCAGTTTTCCTTTCACAGTGACAGAACAGTCCTTGGTCAGATGCAGAATGTCATTGTCATAATTGGGTAGCGTATTGGGGGCGACGGCCTGGATGGGATCAAAGGAAGAGCCATCGTGGACGGCGATAAAAGAGATGCCGGCTTTTGAATCACGGCGGCTTCTAACCCAGCCTTGAACCGTCACATCTTGACCGATAAGCTCTGGGGTATTAAAAAGCGTCTTTGTGCTGTAGACGTTACTCATGCTTTTTACCTTTTTTACTGAATTTAAACGAAAATAGTATACCATCGAGGAATGATTTTGTAGCGAATTTCTTTGTCAGATGTTATTAAATCGTTACAATGGACATTATTTTTAATGATGACTTTACGATGGCAAAGCTGCATTTTTATTACTCAACCATGAACGCCGGCAAGAGCACCACGCTGTTGCAGTCGGACTATAACTATCGTGAACGCGGCATGAACACGCTGTTATGGGCTCCCCGTTTTGACGACCGTTTCGGTATTGGCAAAATAAGCTCAAGAATCGGGCTTGAAGCCACAGCCGAGCTCTATGATAATGAAACCGATCTGTTGGCGATTGTTGAGGCGGTATTAAAGAAAAAAACGCTTCATTGTGTTCTTGTTGATGAGGCGCAATTCTTAACGAAAATGCAGGTTTCTATGCTGTGTGACATCGTTGATAAGCTGGATATTCCGGTTTTGGCTTATGGACTTCGCACCGATTTTCAGGCCGAGCCCTTTGAAGGAAGTCGCTATCTTTTAAGCTGGGCCGATCAGTTGATCGAGATTAAAACCATCTGTCATTGCGGCCGTAAAGCCACGCATGTGTTGCGCCTTGATGCTAAGGGTCAGGTAATCAAATCCGGTGATCAATTGCAGATAGGGGGCAATGATCGCTATGTTGCGGTGTGTCGTCGGCATTTCAAAGACGAGTCGGTTTAAAAATAGTTATAAAATACCCTTAGCACGGAATCTTGAAATGCTCGGGCATTGTAGCGCTGTTTTTCGGAGAGTTCGTTGAGCATGATGGAGAAGGTGACAATATGTTTGCGTTTTGTCACCAGGTAACCAGATAGCGTGGAGACGCCGCTAAGGGTGCCGGTTTTGGCATGGACTTTGCCTCTTAGCGTTTTGCTCATGCGATAGCTCAATGTGCCGTCAATGCCGGAAGTCGGCAGATAATCATAGAGTTTTTTGCCGATTTTACTGCGATAAACCTTATTTAAAAGGGTGACCATGAAATAAGGACTGACTTCATCGAGGAGAGAGAGTCCTGAGCCATCTTTCATGGTAAGAGCATGAATGTTGACGCCATAGGTTTTTTCAAGTAATGATTCAATGACTTTGGTGCTGTTTTCAATCGAGCCATCGCCGCTTAATTTAAAACCGACGGTACGGGCGAGACTCTCGGCATAAAGGTTGTCGGAGTGAACCAACATATAGGTAATCATCTGCTTTAAATTGGCAGATTTATGTTCGACAAGCGTCTGATAATGTCCATTAGTTGGCATGGTTCCCGTTTTAATATCACCGCTGTAATGGATGCCAACCTGTTTAAAAAAATCTTTGATGGTGTCTAAAGTTTTTAAGGCTGGGTTGGCAATGGCCAGACTCATGTAGAATTCCGCTTTTCGTGGCAGGCAGCCTGAAAGTGTGAGGATGTTTTTGTTGTCCATTTTTATAATGAATGGACAGTCTTTACGAGCAGCGGCGTAGGCGAGACGGGTGTCGTTGTGAATGATGATGTTGCCGGTGTTGGCAACTGGCTCAACTTTGGTTTTATTCCCTTCGGTGTTGATAAGCTTAATCACAAGGCAATTTTTATTCATGTTGAGCGTTGAGGCGGGAGCCGCATAACAATAATCGACATCTTCGCCAGACCAGCCTGGTGGAATGTAGCTGCCGGTGAAGGTGTTGGCGATGATCAGAATATTCCCTTTTATGTCATGAATCTTGTTTTTAATGCGTTCGATGAGTTTATAAAGTTCGGTGCCTGTCAGTGAAGGGTCGCCGGAGAACTCGATAATAAGATCGCCGTTTAAAGTCTGGTTTTTTAATTGTGCTGGATTGTAGAGCACGGTGGTATCAAAGGTAAAATCGTCGGGCAAGGCGGTTAAGGCTGCGATAGCCGTGAAAATTTTGTTGTTGCTGGCGGGCGTAAATGAACGATTCTGGGCGTAGTCATAGATGAGTTTGTCTTTATCAGTGTAACTGGCGGCAATGCCAATCGAGGCATTTTCAAGTTTGTATTTTTTAACCAAAGCTTGGACTTCACTGCGTGGCGAGCCATAGGACAGACGGATGACAGAAAAGAGGCAAAGCACACTTAAAAAAACGGTGAAAATTTTTTTTAGATCCATCAGGGCTCAAAGGTATCGACATTGTTTGTAATTATGATCGATAATAGCAAGAATCATGAATATTGTAATGGGATTATAGCGAAAATGTATCGATTGAGTTTACAAGGAATAGGTCTGGATGTCTATCTTGGTGTGTTTGATTTTGAACAGCAGCAGACCCAGCATGTCGAGGTTGATATTTGCCTTGATTTTCTGAATAGACCAAGGGGGTGTCACACTGACGCTCATGAAGATGTCTTGTGTTACGCTGCTTTGAATGACCATTTGATTGGTGTGGTTAAAGACAGACGCTTTCAATTGATTGAGTATCTGTGTTGCCAGTTGAGTGAAGCGGTGATGGATTTCTTAAAAAGCGTTGAAATGGCAGCCGATATTCGTTTGACGGTGCATAAAAATCCGCCGTTGGATAACATCAAACGTGCTTGTTTTACGGTTGAGAAAAAATGGTGCAAGTAGTTCTGGGGCTTGGCAGCAATATTGGCCGTAAACTCGATTATTTGCGTCAGGCTGTGAAATGCCTGGAACAAGAACCATCGATTGAGCTTGAAAAAATCTCGGCGGTTTATGAGTCGGCAGCGCTTTTACCACCCGATGCCCCGGGTGACTGGAATCGAAATTTCTACAATATTGCCGTGCTCATTGAGACAGATTTATCTGCGGAAGCGCTGTTGGTTTGTGTGCAGAAGATTGAGTGTGATATCGGCAGGCCTCCAACGCATGCTTATTGGTCGCCGAGAGTGATCGATATCGATATTTTGTGCTATGGTGATAAGAGCATGGAGACAGTAAATCTGAGCATTCCACACCGGTATCTGCTTAAGCGGGCTTTTGCGCTGGTGCCGCTGTTGGAGGTCATGCCTAAGTGGCGCCATCCACTTGTCGATATTGATTTGCATCGTCATGCTAAATCTTTGGATAAAATAGAGGTGGCTCCCTTTTGCATTGATGGCAGTAAGATCATGGCGATTATCAATTTATCAGAAGATTCTTTTTCTGGGGGTGGGGTGTCAAAGACTGATGATGTTTTAGCTATTGTTGATCAGGCGATTAAAGAAGGTGCCGAGGTCATCGATATCGGTGCCGAGAGCACAAAACCCAATGCCACTCATAAATCTGCCGAAGAAGTATGGGCGCTGCTTGAACCTTGCCTTTTGCGAGTGAATGATTATTTCAAAGCGGCTTCCTTCAGTAGTTTTATCGATATCAGTATCGATACCTATCATGAAAAGGTTGTCAAAAATGTCTGCCAGTTTTCCTGTGTTACCATGATCAATGATGTCTATGGTAGTCAGCGACGACAAATCGCTTCGTATCTTAAAGGAAGTGCGATTAAATATGTCTATATGCATCAGCTGGGCAGCGCCGGCGGTCACTATCTGGATGTGTGTGGAGATTCGATCAAAGATGTGCTGGACTATGGGATTTCAGTGCGTGATGAGCTGATAGATCTGGGGCTTGAAGCCTCTCAGCTTGTTTATGATATCGGTATCGGTTTCGGTAAATATTCCTTTCAGGTAAAATCGCTATTGGCCGCCTTGCCTGAGATTAAAAAAACACTGGGGCTTGCGCTTTTAGTTGGACATTCAAGAAAAAATTCAGCCATGCCGGCACTGGCATCTGCCGATCATTACGCCAAAGACTTGGCAACGGCACTATTGTCCTGTCAATTGATAAGTTCCGGGGTCGATTACTTAAGGGTCCATAACGTACAGGCCAGCGCTATTGCCAGGGCGATGATGAGATAAAAAATGGGCTTTTATTTGATTTTTCGATAAGAAACCGTTAGAATTTCGCCACTGATTTTTGTTTAATGGCAATAGTGCTTGGGCAGAATGGCGCTCAGGCGGTAAAAATGGCAGATTTAAGTGAGGTGAAAAAGGCATGCCAGCAGTACGCATCAAAGAAACTGAACCATTTGATATTGCGTTGCGTCGCTTCAAGCGCAGCTGTGAAAAAGCAGGGATCGTATCTGAGCTTCGTCGCAGAGAGTTTTATGAAAAACCAACCTGGGAACGTAAGCGTAAGAAAGCCGCAGCAGTTAAGCGCGCAAGAAAACACGAGTATAGAAGCTCACCACGGCGCGGGTAATGGTTAAAATGGGGGGTATGACTGATATAAAACAGTGATATTCCTTATTTCAGGGACTATACTTTCTTGATTGAGATTGATCTTCAGCTTCAATGATTAAGAATGAAACAGTCTCCGCGTGCAATTTGGTGTTGTTAAGATGGTTTTGGATTTTCTAAATTGTCTTTAAAATCATGTCAACAACCTCCAATGTTTCCATGTGACTAAGCGCATGGATCTGTATTTTAAATCGTAAAACCAAATAGGAATGCAGTAAATGTCATCTACAGTTGAGCGCTTGACGGCTGATATGAAAATGGCCATGAAAACCAAAGACAAAAACCGTCTGACCACAATCAGAATGGCGTTGGCTGCTTTTCAACAAAAAGAAATCGATGATAAAATTGGGATTACCGATGAGATAGCTATCGCCATTATCAGTAAAATGATTAAGCAGAGAAAGGAATCGGCCGATCAGTATCAAAAGGCTGACAGAGCCGAGTTGGCGGATAAAGAGTTGTATGAGATTTCTGTGCTGGAAGGTTATCTGCCAAAGGCGCTGTCGGAAGATGAGATCATCGAGATTATTCAAAAGGCCATCCTGGAGGTCGGTGCTTCTTCGGTTAAAGATATGGGTAAGATCATGCAGGCTATCAAAATTCAACTGACCGGGCGTGCCGATATGACTAAAGTTGGCTCCATGGTTAAATCACAGCTGTCCTAAGCAGTCCGGTTTATGCGGGGAAGCATTCCCAACGAGTTCATACGCCATCTGGTGGCATCGACGGATATCGTCGAGGTTTTATCGCGATTCATCAAACTTAAAAAGACAGGCAAAAACTATATGGCCTGTTGTCCTTTTCATCATGAAAAAACGCCGTCATTTTCGGTGAGTCCTAAAAAGCAGATGTATCATTGTTTTGGCTGTCATGTTTCAGGAGATGTCATCAGTTTCATGATGGAGCAGGATGGTTTGAGCTTTGTCGAAGCCGTTGAAGAATTGGCGGCCGCCCAAGGTTTTACGGTGCCTTATGAAAAGAATGGGTATGATCAAAAAGATGATGGGAAAATCAAATTTTATTACGATGCCTTGAATGCGGCGGCTAAATTTTATCGCTGGTCTTTGAAATATGATGCCAATCGGCAAAAGGCGATAGCGTACCTGAAGCATCGCGGTATCGATAGCAAGACGGCCAGCTTTTTTCAGATTGGCTATGCCCCGGATGCCTGGCGAGGGCTATACGATGTGCTGGAGCGTTCATTTTCAGAGGAGATTCTGGAGTCTTGTGGTCTTGTCATCAAAAATGCGGATAAACAGCATGCCTATGATCGCTTTCGAGATCGTTTGATCTTTCCCATTCGCAATCGGCAGGGGCAGGTTATCGGCTTTGGTGCGCGTATTTTAGAGGAAGACAGGAAACAGCCTAAGTATATTAACTCACCGGAATCAGCGATCTTTCATAAAGGTCAGGAGCTCTATGGATTGTATGAGCTTAAATTTTTGAAAGCGTTGAAGCGAATTGTGGTGGTTGAAGGTTATATGGATGTGATCGGTCTTTTCACGCATGGCTTTTATGGTGCCGTGGCGGCATTGGGAACAGCGTTTAGCGAAGATCATGCCAGGTTGTTATTCAGGCGTTGTCATAACATCGTCTTGTGTTTCGATGGTGATAATGCCGGGCGTCAAGCGGCAATTCGGGCATTTAAAGTGATTTTGCCCAAACTTGATGCCAATAAAAAGGCACGATTTTTGATGCTGCCTCATGAACACGATCCGGATTCCTATATAAAGGAGTATGGTCTGGCTGCATTTGACAATATGGTTGACAAAGCAGAACCTGCCGTTGATTTCTTTCTTGAGTTTTTAAAAGCCGATCGAGAGCCTGGAAGTGCTGATTCACTGGCAAAACTACTGGAGACGGCGCGCATTATTTTGTCTGATCTGCCGCAAACTCCCTATACGGTGAGTCTGGTGGAGTACCTGGCGGCTGATTTGGGGCTGTCATCTGCGATGCTTCTGAAAATGCTGTTTTCGCAATCTGCGTCGACAGCGCTACCAGTTGAGACTCAAAAGTGGCGGCTTGATATCAACAGGCTTAATTTCAGTGAGAAGGCGCTCAGTTATATTTTGAGTCTTCCTGGCGTCATTGCTGAATACTTTGGCAAAACGGTCTGGCCTGATTTTGCCATTGAAACCTTGAATGAGAAATATATTATTTTTCTTGAAGCCAGTAATATAATCAGGCAAAATGACGGCTTGACTTCGGCAGGGCTTGTTGAGCGTTTGGTTGAAAAATATCCTCTTTATCGGAGCTATTTTTTCCAGTTAGCCAGCTTGCCGAGTGAGCTTGATGAGCAGGCGATTTTAGATGAATTCTTGGCGGCGATCGATAAAATACAGGCTGAAGCAAGACATGGTGAGCTTTCGGCATTAATTGAAAAATCAAAAAATATCATCTTAAGCGAGAATGAAAAAAAACGCATGCTGGAAATATTATATACAGTGAAAAAAAATGACTAATATTATAGTCATTCGCTAGTCGATGTTTTTGTCGCCGAAGTGTTTTGTCTGATGAGTTCATCGGCAGATAAATCGATGCGGCAAAGGCAAGCTTTAGATGGTGCGGTGAACGTTTACACCGTCTAGGCAGATGCAGGTAGAATTGATCGAAATGATCCTAAACAGATAGTGGGATGCTTCATGTCAGAGTTAACAAAAGAACAGCAGTTGATAAAGATTAAAGAGCTGTTATCTCTTGGAAAAGAACAGGGCTATTTGACCTATGCCGATATCAATGATTATTTACCGGATGAAATTACCGAATCTGAGCGTATAGATGAAGTCATTCAGATGATTAATGACATGGGGGTGCAGGTCTTTGAGTCGACGCCTGATGCCGAAGATTTGCTTCTGGGTGATACCAGTGGAGTTGAAGCCGCCGAGGAAGATGCCGTTCAGGCATTAGCTTCCGACGGAGACTTTGGGCGCACTACTGATCCGGTAAGAATGTATATGCGCGAGATGGGCTCGGTTGATCTTCTGACTCGTTCCGGCGAGATTGAGATTGCTAAGCGTATCGAAGAAGGAACGAAGGAGGTGCTTTTGGCATTGTCTGAGTATCCACTGGTGGTGAAGTCTTTGATTACCAGATATCACGAACTTTTAGACGCCGCGCGTGAAGAATACAATGCCTTGGATGATGAGGTTCGAGAGCGAACTCCATTGTATCGTTTCATCAAATTTTCTGACTTGATCGTGGGCTTTAATGAATCCGGTGAGTTTGATGCCAGCGGCACAGATGTGGGGTCTATGCTCGATAATCCTGAGCAGACGCTTGAAGATGAAAGTGTCGATGAAGAAGAGGATGGCAGTACCGCATCGGTGTCATCGGATAGTGGCGAAGACAGTGGTCCTGATCCTGAAGAGGCCATGCAGCGTTTTAAAGATCTGGAGGCGGCTTTAAATCACCTTCTGGGGCAAGATGGTGGTACCAAGGCCTATATTCAGGCTTTAAATGAGGTGTCGCAGAAATTTTTAGGGCTTCGATTTACCTCGGCTCAGGTCAACCGCATGATCAATGCGATACGATCACTGGTTGGTGAGATTCGTGCACTCGATCGCAAGATCATGCGTCTGTGTATTGAGAGAGGACGGATGAAGAAAAAATATTTTCTTGATCACTTTCAGGGGCGTGAGACCGAATCAATCTGGCTCGATAAGAGTGTCACTAAATTTCCGTATCTTGCCGATGTGCTCGAAGAGATTAAGACACTGCAGCTGAAGCTTGCTCTGATCGAAGATCGCGCCGATATGTTAGTTTATGAGCTAAGAGAGGCCAGCAAGAAAATTTCAGTCGGAGAGGCAAAAGCCAGACGTGCAAAAAAAGAGATGATTGAGGCGAATCTGCGTCTGGTGATCTCGATTGCTAAAAAATATACCAACAGAGGGTTGCAGTTTCTGGATTTGATTCAGGAAGGCAATATTGGTCTGATGAAAGCCGTGGATAAATTTGAATATCGTCGTGGCTATAAGTTTTCAACCTATGCCACCTGGTGGATACGGCAAGCCATTACCCGCTCAATTGCCGATCAGGCCAGAACCATCCGTATTCCGGTGCACATGATTGAAACTATTAACAAGCTTAATCGTATCTCGCGTCAGATTTTGCAGGAGACTGGCAAAGAAGCGACGCCTGAAGAGCTGAGCAAGCATATTGATATGTCGGAAGATAAAATCAGAAAGATCATGAAGATTGCCAAAGAGCCGATCTCAATGGAGACGCCAATTGGTGATGATGAAGATTCCTCTTTAGGTGATTTTATTGAGGATTCCATTTCAGACTCACCCGTTGACAGTGCAACATCTGAAAGCCTTCGTGAGGTTACTAAAGAGATATTAGGCACCCTGACTGAGCGTGAGGCCAAGGTATTGCGCATGCGTTTTGGTATCGATATGAATACCGATCACACTTTAGAGGAAGTCGGTAAACAGTTTGATGTCACCCGTGAACGTATTCGCCAGATTGAGGCCAAGGCATTGAGAAAGTTACGCCATCCTTCGCGTTCAGAGACCTTGAAAAGCTTTTTAGGTGAAGAGGAATAAAGATCTCTGGATCGATAAGCTTATTTTAGAGCCTTTCTTCTTGCTGGCAGTGATCGATATACAAGCTTTTTTTAAATGAATTGCTAAAAGCGTTAAGACTTGTTTCAATAACCGTGGAGATGTGAGTATGCAGAAGATTAAAATTTGGGTAATGACAGGTGCATCAACAGCCATATTGCTGTTATCAGGCTGTGCCAGTCAATGTGTTTCGGTGCCATCAACCAGTAAAGAGGCGACAAGCTTTGGTTCTGGATTTGGGCAGCTAAAAGCTTTACCGCCGTCTTCTCGAGAAGTTGATGGCTTTCTTCAGGCCAATATCACCGTGAAGAATAAAAAGTCCTCAACACAAAATTTCCAATATCAGGTTCAGTGGTTTGATCAAAGCGGGTATAATACCGGACAGCCTCAACCCTGGACGCCGGTTGAAGTCTATGCAGACCTTTCAAAAACGCTGAGCTTGACGGCACCGATGCAAAATGCCAGAAGTTATAATATTGAGTTTTGTGCCGCATAGCTATAATTGCCAGCTACCATGTAATTGGGAATGTGCTGACAGTTCCATCAGGTTGGACTCTTGCTCCTTCGTCTAGCGGTTTAAGATTGCCTTGAGATGCTCCAGAATAAAATCTGACTGCAAAAATATCACTTAGATCCGTACTGATTGCAGCTACATCTTCAGTCGCTAATGTATATACATCTCGACCAGTTACTTTCGCTACCATTTTTGCATTTTGAATGGAGCGACAAGCTATTAAACATAGGGGATTGTGCTCATTAGCTCTACTCAACTTGAAAATATGATTTAATCCGATCTCTGTAGAGATATCATCATCTATATATTCCGACATGGTTACATGCTTTCCTTCACTTATCCTAAAAGTTAGTGAAGCTATGCCTGATTTGCTTACCTGGCCATGTGAGACGATTAAGGAATAATCACCACTATATTTAGATGCATCCATTATTTTGGTGGCTGTAGCCATGAGTGTGTAAGGATTAGCCGCCTCATCAGCTAAATTAGCAAATTCAGTGATTCTCCAAAACTCTTTGGCTTTCTCATCAAACTGAGCCGTTGAAATGTTCTGCATTACTCTTCTACTGTTACGACGTGCAAGTTTTTTTTGATATTCTTTTTTTTCACTGCGACTTTGTCTTTTATTTGTTCTTTTAAGTCCAAGGTTATCTAAATTTGAGTCATCATTCTTTGGTCTAACATCCTGTATTATTTTCTTATCAAGATCTTCTTCAATGGTAGTCCCTACTTCATCCTCAACAGGCATAACCAACCCTGTCACACTCATGGCGAAATCAAGATCGGATGTTAAGGTGTCTCCAATAGAGAGCTGATGCAAATTATACTCCGGATCTCCACCCCAGTGACCGCCACTTGCAAATTGAGCAATGGGTTTGGTGAAATCAGATCCTTTGACGATCCCTGCACCATTATGAGAGAACCATGACCAGACATCTTTGCCGGCATCACTAATTGCACCGTCTACTGGATCATCAGTAAATAATTTGCAAAAAAATCCACAACTGCCATGACTGGGTTTGTGAATATGTTCATAATTTGCCGGATTGCTAAATTGATAATTCGGATTATGCTGACTGTAATGTCCACTTGGATCTGTGTTATTGATCAGATCATTATTCATGGCCATATAGGGATTAACGCCACCGATGGTATCGGCATCCATAAAACGACCGGTTCCGCTGTCATATTTTCGGTTAAACGTGGCGCCCATGGAGATCGTATTTTTAAGAAATGGATCATAGGCGGCTCCATTCTCATTGTCTAAACCAAATTCAAACATATCGCTTAACCCTTTTGCAGGATCAAAACCAAGTATTGATAATGTTGATGGTTGAGGTTTAAAATTAGAGACATCATAATCCTCTCTATTTTTGAAATAATCAAAGACGGGCAGAGTCTTTGCATTATCGATGATGCCAATTTCTCTTATGGAATAATCCTCGTTGACTTTCTCAATCGGAGTACTGAATACCGGATTACCCAATAGATCATGCAATACTAACTGTTCTGATACGGAATTATCTGGGTTTATGGCAAGATTTCCATAAGGGGTATTCATCGATGTGGTAGCATTGATATCACGCTTAGCCATTAGCGTATTCCCGACGTAGAAAGACGAGAGTGTCTGATTGCCTTGTGTCTCTGAGATTTGATGTCCAAGACTGTCATAGTCATAATAAACCGGCGCGGCATTCATCAGCCCATCGGTAACCGATGTTATTTGACTCATGGCATTACGTTGATAGAGTTGTCCCATATCATCGGCGATAACATTGCCATTGTTATCATAGGTCATGTCATTCAGGCTACGGTTGCTGATACGTTTCAACCGAAAAGGATTGTTTTCATAATAGCTATAATCTCTTGTCACATTATTAGTGTGATCGCTCAGAATATTCCCCAGAAGATCATAGCTGAATTGGTCAGTTTGTGTTTTTAAGGTAGTATAATCAGAAATGCTATTTTTACGTTGCAGCAGAGTTTTATGAGAAATAACATAGCCAGATATTGGATCATATTGGTAGCTATCGGTCTGCTTAGAGTCAAAGCTATGCTTTCGATTAGTATCATCTTGCAGCTGGTCTATAGAGAGTGACTTTTCACTGATATTGCCATTATTCAGATACGATAACTGCTCAGTCATATAGACTGGATGTGTTCCGGGAGTCTGATTATTATTCTCATAGCTTTTAGACATTTGAATGATCTGCCCGAGGTTATTATAGTCAAAATCTACATAACCTTGAATATAATCGGGTAGATGAGGGTTATTATCGAATAAGATGTTTTTTGACGTAACGGAATACAGCTGACCTTTGTCATTGTAGCGATAGTTCTCGATATAGCCATCACCAGGGCTGCTGGATAGGCCTGTCAGCGTACGACTGGATAGGCGACCATATTGATCAAAGGTGACACTGAAATTAGCGGCACCTGCTGAGGTTGTTGGCAGAAAGGGGTTATCCCAGTGAGTGATATTGCCATAATCATCGCGGTTCAAGATATGGAATACCTTATTTCCAAAGGCTTCGTTGGAGATTGATTCATCTGCGAGCATACCGGCGGCATCATAGTTAAAGGATTCACTAATACCGGTACCGATGAGATTCGACAGTGAACCATCTGCATTATAGTGGTATTGATTTTTATACTGATTGCCAATAGTCTGTTCCGTTACGTTTCCAATCGCATCATAGCCGAATGTGGTTTGATTGCCCATGGGATCGGTCACGGATTGAAGGCTGCCATTTTCGTTATAGACATATTTCGTTTCTTGATCAGCAGAAAAATGATTCAGCTGAGTCAGATCATTGGCGGTGTTGGAAATATGATTCGTAGTGCGACCCAAACCATCATGCTGTGATTGGCTAAGGTAATAGTTTTTGATGGAGGCATTTTGTTTTAAGGATATTTGACTATACATCTCCTGACCGAGCATATTGGTCTTAGTGGTGAAGATACGCCCTTGCGGATCGGTGATGCTCATCTCATCTTGATCGGCAACATGACTGTAATCATAAGTGGTGATTAAATCGGGCCCTTTCACATCATCTTGATATTCATTGACGATGGTTTGATATAGTCGAGAGAGATTATCATAACGTTCGCTGCCGTGAGAAATAATATCAGGTGTTGTGGTATTGAGATAATCCATACCCGGGTCATCAAAAATCGCTTGCGCTAGTACCGCAGGTAGTCCGGCATATTTTTGATTAAATAAGACCCCAATAATCGAGAAGGCATTTTCACCGAATAGGTCTGATTTTTGAATATAACCATTCCCGAAAATATCACTGTTATAAACAGCCTGTTCAACATTAAGCCCCGTTATAGGATCGATACGATTAACGGATAGCACACCGATTAATTTAATTTGATCGGCATTCTCTGGATTCTTAGTATAACTGAAGTCAACGGTAATACCGTGATAGGGATCATAAACAATGCCACTGGCTATTCCCACATCTGGTTCAGCGCTAATCACCTGGCCCAAGTCATTATAACCATAAACGGTGGTGATGGCGGCATTGCTGCCATCTGCTTGTTGTCCGCTGTAGTTGGTCTGTGAATGAAGACTGCCATCTTCATTGTAGCTGTAGCTTGCCACAGGGACTTCGTCATGGTCTTTATAGTTGATCGATTGTGATAATAATAACCCGGTAGACAATTCATAGATGGAAATTATCCGATTGCCTTTATCATCGGTCGAGGTGATCGTTTCCCTATCCGTTGCAACGTCACGATCATACTGAATGGTCGACTCCTGCGTATCAAATGCTGATGAGGCGGGTGTGTAGGTTTGTTTGGTTAAGGCGCCGGTCATATCGTAACCATAGGACAACGTATTGCCATAGATATCGGTATTCTTAACCGGATACCCCATCCCATTATAAGAGGTTGTACCCGCGGTCAGTGACGCTTTACCACTGATGGTGGAGATGCCTGTCATTGATGTTTGCTGAGCGATGAGATCGTTACCATCATCGCTTGGTTTCAAGGTATTCAATGAGCTAAAACTGATGATGTCGCCTCCGGAGGAGGGAAGACCATCTTTATTCGTGATTTCATTGTCCGTGATGGATTTCACGAGGCCTGCTATGACTGAACCATCGGCTTGCGGATAATAGCTGATTGTCTTTGAAGGTGCGAGAATAATGGAACTGGCCGTGTTGATTTCATTGTCAATTTCACGTACTTTTGGAAAGAGATAATCGTTATCGACACCAAAGGATGTCGTGGTGCTTTTAATCGTTGAAATAAAAGGTTTAATCGATGTTGGCAGCTCACTGTACTTGCGGATAATCGAATAGAGAATAGAAGAAGAAGGCGTTTGATAGCTCATTTCTTCCGAAGCACCATTATCATAGATGACCTTGGCGATATTGCCAGATTCCGTATAGCTATAACTCATCTGTTTAACTATAGGGCTCGTATAAGGCTTATAGGCACCGGCCAGGATATCACCATATACCGTTGATGTAACAATAGTTGGTTTATCATAAGCGGCTCCAAGATCTGCATATCTTGGGATGCTATCATTATAGGAGGTATAACCAAATGCATGAAAAACTCGAGAAGCCGGGGTTTGATAACTGTAATTAACCTTTAATAATAGGTTACGTTCAATATTTGCCGAGGTAACAGCCGAGCTTGGAACCTCATTGCTGCCTGTATGAATAAGATACACCGCTTTTACAATAATACGACCCAAGGCGTCAAAAATAGTCACATTCTCATACCCATAGTGATGATAAAAAGATAATTCTCTGCTATCCGTCAGATATTGTTGTTTATCGGCAAGGCTTGACACATTTCCACATTCAGGGGCACCGGTCACCGTTGCCGTACAGCTGAAGCTGCGAATATTGGAAGTGGCATCATAGGGATAAACAGTAGCAGCAGCACCGATGCGACCAAATAAATAAACATTTGAACCAAACATGGCACTGTAGGGATATTCATTTTCAAAGAGTAAATTTTCATAAGCGTTCGCATAAGGCGTATCATCAAAACGCGTTAATGCACTTGAATCGATGTGCATCCCTGTATAAAGGCTTGGATCGGCATAATAATTATTCGGTATCGTTGGTGTGGCAAATCCATCGTAAGCCTGAACATCGGCAATAAAATCACTATTGAGCATAGGAATACGGTTATAAAAGTCTTCATAGGATAACGCTTTCACCGAATCATAATTTATGCCCAGATCATCCGTAATAAAGTCTTTGATGTTTTTATCGTTAATACGGTAACCAAGATCAGAGAGGGTGGCAATGCTTAATTCACTGCTGGCGGCACTGTAATAGACTTCTGTTTTTTTAATGCTTTTGCCATCTTTGCTATATAAGAACTGACTGGGATAGTAATCAAACTGATTGTTGTTAACAGCATCAATATTTTTAATCTCTTCTTCTACATAGCGTTCGTCTTTCTTATCATCTTTTACGTCAAGGATAAGTGGTTTGAATGCATATTGTGATGAGCTGTATTTGGTGTAGCTGATATCGGCGGTTACCTTATCATCAATGCCAGATATCTGACTGATGACGCGATTATAAACATTACCATCACTGTCTTTGAGATCTGTATAGCTAATGGTTTGCGTTACTTCAGCATGAGTTGGATCCAAAAGTGTCGCCACTTGATAAGGGAAATTAGAGCTGTAGGAGTAGGTCAACCCCATCCCCTTAACAAATCGAGGCATGGTATCATCATTGACCTGATCTGGTTTAACCTTATCAAAAATCTCTGCAATCGCCCCTGTTTTTACCGGAGCGGATTGAAATAAAATATAGCGGGAAGCAGAAAGGGTCTGTCCTTTTTCAGTATAGACTGACCCAATCAAAGAATTAGCAGGATAAATACCCTTTTCAGTCGCTGTGTACGCTAATCGCCCAAGCAGCGCATTATCCAAAAGAGCATAAAATTCGATACTATGATCAGCGTTGTAGAGCACATGGATTAAGTTGCCATTTCTATCTTGAAGATAGGCAACAGTATAAACATCATACCCAGAAACCTCATTATCCTTAGATAAATAATAGATACGCTGCCCTATTTGATCGCGTATCGTTAGAAATTTGCCAAGTGATTTATCCTCATAGGTTAACGTATTCCAACCAACAATATAGCGACTTTTAGCACTATTGGGTGATTGTATGGTAATGATTGTTCCCGCTGTGGTTTGATCATATAAGCCGTTTAATATCAATGACATACCATCGATCTCGATTTTTTCAAGACCGTTATAGTGATGATAAAACGGCAAACCGGTAATATTTCCTTGTGTAAAGTGCTGACTATAGTCATCCGATTTCATAAGATGAAAAATATAGGGATTGTCATTGCCATTATTAAAGGCAAAGTACTCCGGATAGTAATAAACAAATTGATCATCATCAATGCCAAAATAACTCTTTTTGGCATCCTGGTCATCATAATAGACCGGTAATGCCTGAAAGTAGTTGCTGATACCACTGTAGTAATAGCCGACATTAAACTGACTAAAACCATGCGTTGCGGATAGGGTTAGTAAGTTAGACGAAAAAGAATAAGAATCTCCTGATTGACCATTTGCGATGGCCGTATCAGAACCAGAAGCTGCACCCAATAGCGTTTTACCAGTAGCCACCGACTGGCGTAACTGATGACTTGCGTATTCACCAACGTTATTGGCGTCAATAAAAGGTGAGCCATAACCCATGCAGGCATAGATTGGAAAAGCGAGCAGTATACGTTTTACTAATTTCATTTCAACATCCGTTTGTAGTATCTGTATTTGTAGCCTCTTTATGGCTTAAATCATCAATAGACGTCAGCCAGCTTGGAAGATAGATCGTTTTAAACGTTGGCGGTTCGTCAATCAATTTCACACAAAGATAACGTTATTTTAATCGGAGAACATTATACACATAAAATATAATCTGTATTTAAAATGATCAACAAAATAAATAATAAGAATATAGAAAAAATATATATGACCAGGAATGTCTTATTCAAATTCAGGGCAACGAACATACAAATGGATGGTTAAATGTTCTTAGCGAAATGTCGGATATAGGAAATATACTTCAATTCATTACTGTTTTAATTTCTTGGAGTATTATACCTTATAATCAGTATATTTTTTGTTCATACAACCGAATTTTTCGCAAAAACAAGCCTGGCAATATGCACAATCGATATTATATACTTGTGCCATCATTATTCCAGCACGTGATACTATGTCAGCGGCGACATCGACCGAAAAAAAACAGGCCAGATCATGGTTGAGCCAGTTGGCTCGACCGGCTAAAAAATGGATTCAATTAACCGTCTTTATCAGCTTTATCAGTGGACTTTTACTTATTTTACAGCTGTGGCTTTTGGCGCATATCAGTTATGCGGCCTATATTGAAAAACTTTCTCGTGGTGCCTTGATCGGCTATTTTATGGCAATTTTGATGCTAGTGTTTGTCCGCGCCATTTTGGCTTATGTCAAAGAGCGGGTTGCTTTTCAAGCGGCGGCAATGATAAAACGCCAGCTCAGAATGGATATCATCCATCATATCAATCGTCTGGGGGCTGTAAAGTCATCCTCAAAATCAAGTGGTGAGCTGATCTCTGCTGCCATGGAGCAGGTCGAAGGGGTGAATAATTTTCTGATGTATTTTCTGCCGCAGGTAACCCTGTCGGGACTGATGCCTTTAGCGATTCTGGCGTTTATCTTTCCACAGAGCTGGGTCTCGGGTTTGATTCTTTTAATTTGCGCGCCTTTGATCCCATTGTTTATGGTGTTGGTTGGATTGGGTGCCGAGTCTGAAAACCAGAAGCAGTTCAAGAGCTTGGCGCGTATGAGCTCAAAATTTCTTGACACCCTTCAGGGGCTTGTAACTATTCGCCTGTTTAATCGAAATGCCGCTCATGCAAAAGCGATTTTTGACGCTTCGGATCAGTATCGCATCAAGACCATGAAAGTGCTGAGAATCGCTTTTCTGTCTTCGGCGGTTTTGGAGGTGTTTTCAGCCGCCTCAATCGCACTGGTGGCCATTTACCTTGGCATGGGGTTTATCAATGCCGGTACCGATAATCATCTGTGGTGGGCGCTTGATAATATCACGCTGCAAGGCGGGCTTTTTATTTTGCTTTTGGCGCCTGAATTTTTTCTGCCGTTAAGAGAGTTAAGCACACATTATCACGCCAAGGCAGAGGCTGTCGGTGCGGCTTTGGAGTTGCAGAAGCTGTTTGAACTTAGGCCTGCCCAGACACCGTCTGTGATTCTGCTGAATGAAAAAGTCAAACGGATTGTGTTTAGCGATGTCTCATTGTGTTATGAGAATAAACAGATACCATCGCTCAAAGGGATTGATATTGAGATTGAAGCCGGGCAGAAGATTGCCATCGTTGGCGAAAGTGGCGCTGGAAAATCGTCGTTATTGAATCTTTTGTTACAACTCGTGGAACCGACATCAGGACAGATTCGGGTAAATGATCATAATCTCAATGAGCTTGATGAGCCATCCTGGATCTCAAAAATAAGCTGGCTTGGGCAAAATGCCACGCTGTTTCAAGGCAGTATTCGTTCAAACCTGTTGCTGGCAAAACCGGATGCGCTCGATGAGGAGCTGTGGCAGGCACTTCACGTGGCTCGATTAAAAGAGGTTGTGTTGGAGCGAGGGGGGCTTGATAGTGAGATTGGGGAGAAGGCTCAGGGGCTATCCGGCGGTCAGGCTCAGCGACTGGCGTTGGCAAGGGCCTATCTTAAACCCTGTGAAGTTCTGCTCTTAGATGAACCGACTGCCAGCATCGATAAGGAAAATGAAGCGTTAATCAAAGAAGCCTTAAGCGAGATCTGGCAGCCTAAGACGGTAGTGATATTGACGCACCGGCTGGCAATGCTCGACGATGTTGATAAGGTTATCGTGCTTGAGGATGGTGTGGTGACAGAACAAGGCTGTCCCAAGGAGATGCTTGGAAAAACGGATGGTTACTTTTCCAGAATTCAAAAATGTGAAAAGGAGGAATGGGCATGAGCGTATTTTGGCCTTTTATTCGCCTTTTAAACAGACAGTTCTGGTGGATGGCGGCTGGAACCTCATTGGCGACCTTGGCGATTATCTCAAGCATCGGTTTGATGAGTCTATCTGGCTGGTTTATTTCAAAAACAGGTTTTCTGGCAACCACCACCTATGTCGTTGCCAGTCAGTTTAATTATTTCTATCCCGCCGCGGGCGTTCGATCTTTTTCGGTGGCTCGCATCATCACGCGTTATGGTGAGCGTTTGATGACCCATGAGGCAACCTTCAAGCTTCTAACCGATATTCGATTATGGTTTTATCAAAGACTTATTCCATTGGCTCCGGCGCAGTTAATGGAGTATCGAAGCGGTGATCTTCTCAATCGCCTGGTCAATGATATCAATCATCTCGATAATCTCTATATTCGCATTCTCTCGCCCAGCGTGGTTTTGTTGTTGGCGCTGGTGAGCCTCTTTATTTTTTACAGTTTTTTCAGCTTCAGTATCGCATTGGTGACTGTTGGATTGACGCTGTGCGCCGGGTTTTTATTGCCGTTTTTCATCGGTTTTATCAGCCGTAGCGTTTCTGCTGATCTCACGCATGAACACGCCAGATTAAAAACGACGATAACCGAACATGTGCAGTCGCTGGCAGAGCTTAAGATTTTTCATGCGCTGGAGAGGCATACTCAGATTATCGAGTCGCAGAATAATCGCTTGATTGCAACACAAAATAAGATGAGTCGCTATAGTGGTCTCGGTGGCGCTTTAATGGTGGCGCTTTTGGGGCTGACGTTATGGCTTTCGGTATGGATGGCGGTGGGGCTTGTCAATGCCAAAGCGCTAAATGGTGCTTTTATCGCCTTGATCGCTCTGGGAATTATGGCCATGTACGAGGCGGTGATGCCGTTGCCTGTGGCCTGGCAGTATCTGGGTAAGACACGGGCTTCCTGTCGGCGCCTAAGTGAGCTTTTACATAGAGAGCCGACGGTTGTTTTTGAGCGGAAATTAAAGCAGCTGCCTCAAGATGCCTCGGTGAGTATGGATAATATCTGTTTTGGCTATAAAGCAGAGCATGCAATATTTTCTCATTTTTCATTGACGCTGGCACAGGGTGAAAAAGTGGCGTTAGCAGGAGCGACGGGCTGTGGCAAATCAACACTGGTTAATCTGTTGTCGAGATTTTATGATGTTGAATCCGGCGAGATCAAAATTGGTGGGCATAACATTCGCAATTTCAGTGAATCACAGTTGCGCCAGATGATGCTTGTCATCTCCCAGCAGGCGCATATCTTTAACGGCTCGATTCGTGATAATCTGGCTATTGTTGATGAAAAAGTGACTGATGAGGCAATTTGGCAGGCGCTTGATATCGTTGAGTTAAAACGCTTTGTTGAGACGCTTGCTGATGGGCTTGATGGCTGGACAGGTGAGCATGGACAGCATTTATCGGGTGGACAGAAACGGCGGCTGGCACTGGCTCGGGTGCTTTTAAGCAAAGCGCCGATTGTAATCCTGGATGAGCCGACCGAAGGGCTTGACAAACAAACGGAATGGCAGGTTTTTAATCGTCTGATGGATAGACTCGAGTCAAAAACCGTGCTTTTAATCAGCCATAATCCGGTATTGTTTTCGCGGGTTGATCGTGTGCTGACGCTATCAACAGATAAGGAAAAACGATGATGGTCAGCGAATTTGAGTTAAAAAAACAAGAGCAGATTATTGAAGAGGCGCTTCGGGCTATCGACCGTTTGCTTGTGGAGATCAAGGCGGGCTTTTGTTTGCTGGATGAGCAAGGGCAATTAACGTCACATTTTTTTTATGCGGAGAATTGGGTGACTCAATCATTAAACGATCTTGCACCTAGTCAGGCGCTCGATATCGTCTTGGGTTATATGAATGACGATCATCTGGAACCTGGCAGAACGCGCATCTTAATCGGTATGATTCAGGTGGCGAAAAGAGCAGAATCCCTTATCGATCAGCTTCAGGAAGTCAATGAGAAAAAACAATCTATTCAACAGGCAATTGCTGTGGTGCTTCAATTGTTCAAGGGCTCAAAATATCATCTTGAGCAATTTAAATCACGACGTTTTCATAAACGGATTAACTGGAAGATGCTCAATCGTCGAGTTTTATGGCTTGATGAGCCAATCGATCATCTGACATTCAAAGAATCAAAAAACATCGTCAGCACCAAGTTGACGAAAATGGCGTTGTTGAAGAAACTCAAAGCCTTGAAAAAAGATCCTGAATTGAGGTCAAAAGAGATTAAGATCATCGAGCAATTTGATGAGAGTCAGCTGTTTTATATGCGCTACACGGCCTATCGTCACTCGGTGAATGTTTTCTCGAAAGAGCGAGAAAAGAGCTATCGTCTCATCTGTGCCACGCCGCTTATTTTATTTGGCGGTGCTCAAATGACGACGCTGTCGTATAATGAGATCAGTGCCAGAAAAAAACGCAGCGATAGCGGTGATTATGGCGAACCGATTATCGACAGCTTGCCGATTTATATCCGCCATGCTTTGGCATGAAGGAAAACTTTGCCAGTATCCCTGTATTTTCTTTGACCTTGCGATTATAATTAGCCGCAGTATTTTTGTGTAAAATTAATGAATGATTTGGAGTATTGAATGTCTGAAAAGCTGCATGATATAGACAGCGCTGAAACCGCAGAATGGTTAGAGGCCTTTGATGATGTGCTTGAGCGTGAGGGAAGTGAGCGCGCCGGCTTTTTGATGATGCGTCTGGCTGATAAAGCGGAGCAGCTTGGAATCATAAGCGGTTATGGCAAGGCAAAATCTGTACGCTTTATGAATACGATCGATGCTAAAGATGAACCGGTTTTTCCTGGTGATCTTGAGATCGAGCGAAAAATTGAAGCACTCAATCGCTGGAATTCAGCCGTTATCGTCGCTAAAGCCAATAAGAAAGACAGCTCTTTGGGCGGTCATATTGGCTCTGGTGCCTCAATAATGACGTTGTACGAGGTTGGATTTAACCATTTTTTCAAGGCGCCAAATGAGCATGAAGCCGGAGATCTTGTATTTTATCAGGGACATACCACACCGGTTATCTATGCCAGATCCTATCTTGAAGGGCGCCTAAATGAAGAACAACTGACAAATTTCCGTCAGCAGGCTTTTAATGGTGAGAAAGGACTGTCTTCTTATCCGCATCCGTATTTACAACCAGAATATTGGCAATTCCCGACCGTTTCCATGGGGCTTGGTCCATTGCAGGCTATTTATCAGGCTCGATTCATGAAATATCTTGAGGCGCGTGGACTGGCGAAAACCGAAGGGCGAAAGGTTTGGGCATTTTGTGGCGATGGTGAGATGGACGAACCGGAATCATTGGGAGCGATTAATCGAGCCGTTCGTGAAGGCTTGGATAATCTTATCTTTGTCATCAACTGTAATCTTCAGCGCTTAGATGGGTTGGTTGACGGCAATGGCAAAGTGGTCGAGGAGTTTGCCAATTTATTTGAAGGTGCTGGCTGGCATGTGATTAAGGTGCTATGGGGCAGCAATTGGGCGCCTTTGTTTGCCAAAGATATCAATGGAAAATTGCAGAAGCGTCTGGCTGAACTTAACGACGGTCAGCTGCAGTTCGCTCAATCTCATGGCGGTGCCGATTTGCGTCAGATCATATTCGGTGGTGATGCCGAGCTTGAAGCCATGGTCGTCGATATGTCCGATGATGATATCGCGGGACTGATGCGAGGAGGGCACGACCCGATTAAAGTCTATGCCGCCTATAAACAGGCAACTGACAACAGTGATGGCAGACCGACACTTATTCTGCCGATGACGGTTAAGGCCTATGGTTTGGGTGAATGGGGTGAATCAAAAAACATCGCCCATAACGTCAAAAAACTCAATACCGAAGCCTTGAAATATATTCGTGACCGCTTTGAGATTCCCGCCAGCGATGAACAAGCCGAAAACATGGAATTCCTGCGCTTTGAAAAAGGCTCAAAAGAAGAGAGCTATCTTCATGAGAAGCGTCAAAATTTAGGTGGTTATGCGCCGGCGAGATTTGAGAATGCCGAACCGCTGCCGATCCCTGATTATAAAGAATTTGGTAAGCTGTTTTTGGAGTCAAGTGGTGAGCGTGAGTTGTCGATCACCACCGCCTTCGTGCGCCTGTTTGTGGCGCTAACCCGTGAAAAAGGCTTGAAAGATCATCTGGTTCCCATCGTGGTTGATGAATCGCGAACCTTTGGGATGGAAGGACTTTTTCGTCAACTTGGCATTTATAATCATCAGGGACAGCAGTACGTGCCGGAAGACAAAAAACAGGTGATGTATTACAAGGAAGCCAAGAATGGTCAGATCTTACAAGATGGCATCAACGAAGCCGGTGGTTTCTGTTCATGGCTGGCAGCGGCAACTTCCTACAGCGTGCATCGGGTGCCGATGGTTCCATTTTATATCTATTATTCCATGTTTGGTTTTCAGCGCATCGGTGATCTGGCTTGGGCGGCTGGTGATTCGCATGCCAAGGGATTTCTTTTGGGAGGCACGGCCGGCAGAACGACGCTAAATGGTGAAGGGCTTCAACATCAGGATGGACACAGCCATATTCAGGCCGGACTCATTCCAAGCTGTGTCTCTTATGATCCCTGTTATGGTTATGAGTTGGCGGTGATCATGTGGGATGGTTTGCGCCGCATGTATATCGACAATGAAAGCATCTTCTACTATATTACCCTGATGAATGAAAACTATGTTCACCGCGGCATGCCAAAAGGCGCGGAAGAGGGAATCTTAAAAGGGCTTTATCTTCTTGAAGAGAATAAACCAGCGGCGAGGAAACATGTTCAGCTTATCGGTGCCGGCACCATACTACTTGAGGTCGAAGCCGCGGTGAAACTGTTGAAGGCAGATTTTGGCATCAGCGCCGATGTCTGGAGCATGACCTCAAGCAATGAGCTGTATCGTGAGGCACGCGCGGTGTCACGATGGAACCTGTTGCATCCGGAACAAGAAGCCAGGACGCCGTATGTGTCACAATGCTTTAAAGATCGCAAAGGACCTGTCATCGTCTCTACCGACTACATCAAGCTTTATGGTGAGCAGTTAAGAGAATTCATGCCGCAAAATTATACCGTTCTGGGCACCGATGGCTATGGTCGTTCGGATTCAAGAGAAAACCTGCGTAAATTCTTTGAAGTCGATCGCTATTATGTGGCCGTTGCGGCCTTGAGTGCGTTGGCAAAAGACGGAATTATCGATGCTGATGTTGTCGCAGAGGCTATTAAAAAATATAATATTGATGCTGAGCGATCTGAGCCGGCCGTCAGTTGATTTGTAAATGGTTCTTTTAGCGTTATTCGTAGAACCCCCTCCCTGCCTCCCCCTTAACACAAGGGGGAGGAGACAAATATTCCCTCCCCTTGGGATCAAGGGGAGGTTAGGTGGGGTTAGATAAACTATCGTTTTCAACTAATAATGCGTAAAGAGCTTTGTAAATTGATAAATAAACACAAGGAAATACCAATGTCCTTAGAAAAAATACTTGTGCCGGATATCGGCGATTATAAAGAGGTTGATGTCATCGAAGTCAATGTCAATGTCGGAGACAGGATTGAAGCCGAGGATTCTTTGATCACGCTTGAAACCGACAAGGCATCGATGGAGGTTCCGGCACCTGTTTCAGGGGTGATTAAGGAGATCAAGATCAACGTGGGAGACAAGGTCTCTGAGGGCGATTTGATCATTCTGGTTGAGACCGATGGCGCAGAGAGTAATGAATCGCAGGCTAAATCAGATGACGCACAAACAGAAGCCAAAAGTGAAGATGAGCCTAAAGCAGGCACCACCGTCATTGAGGTCAAAGTGCCGGATATCGGCGATTATAAAGAGGTTGATGTCATCGAGGTCAATGTCAGTGCAGGTGATAGCGTGGCCGCAGAAGACTCGCTGATTACGCTTGAAACCGATAAGGCATCGATGGAGGTTCCGGCTCCTCAAGCTGGCAGAATCGTTGAACTTAAGATCAAAATCGGTGATAAGGTTTCTGAGGGTGATTTGATTTTAACCTTGGAAGTCGCAGGTGCGCTCAAGGCGTCGACATCACAAAAACAACCAGAACAAAAAGAACAGAAACAGCCAGCGCCTTCTGTTTCAGAGGATAAACCGGCTCAACAAGTCTCTGTTGCTGAAGATATCGATAACAGCAATGCGCATGCTTCACCGGCGGTTCGAAGACTGGCGCGTATTTTGGGTGTTGATCTGTCGAAAGTAGTCGCCAGTGGTCGGAAAGGGCGAATCACCAAAGAGGATTGCGAAGCCTATATCAAGCGTGCGGTGACCGCCGTACAATCAGGTGGCGTCGCTAGCGGTGGGCTTGATCTTCTGCCTGATCCTGTGGTTGATTTTGCTAAATTTGGTGAGATTGATGAGCAGCCACTGTCTCGCATTAATAAATTAAGTGCCAGAAATCTGGCGCGAAACTGGGTCAAAATTCCGCATGTCACCTTCTATGATGATGCCGATATCACTGATCTGGAAGACTTCAGAAAGGCCAAGAAAGCAGAAGCCGAAAAGCTTGGCGTTAAAATCACACCATTGGCGTTTTTAATCAAAGCGGCGGCTAAGGCATTACAGTCCTATCCTCGTTTCAACAGTTCACTGTCGGCCGACGGTGAGAGTTTGATCGTCAAAAAATACTACCATATCGGTTTTGCCGCCGATACTCCAAGAGGGCTTGTGGTTCCTGTGATCAAGGATGCTGACAAAAAAGGCATCTATGAAATCTCGAGTGAGATTGCCGATCTGGCAAAAAAAGCGCGCGATGGCAAATTGAAACCGGAAGATATGCAAGGGGCAAGTTTCACCATATCGAGTCTCGGTGTGCTGGGAACAACGGCATTTACGCCGATTATCAACATGCCAGAGGTAGCCATCATGGGCGTCTCTAAAGCCGCTATTAAACCGCATTGGGATGGTAAATCATTTATACCAAGAACGAAACTGCCGCTGTCACTGTCTACCGATCATCGAGTCATCGACGGGGCATTGGCCGCTCAGTTTTTAACGAAGTATTGCGCGATCTTGAGCGATCTGCGTGAGATGTTATTATAATTCAAAAGTTAAGGAAAAGACCGTGAGTGATATGAAAGCAGATGTGGTGGTTTTGGGAAGCGGACCTGGTGGATACAGCGCCGCATTTAGAGCCGCTGATTTGGGTAAGAAAGTCATTTTAATCGAGAAATATCCGAGTATTGGTGGTGTGTGTTTGAATGTCGGCTGTATTCCGTCAAAGGCATTGTTGCATGTCGCTAAAGTCATGGATGAGGCCAAACACCTGCAGAAAGATGGTCTGATCAGCTTCGATAACTTCAGCTATAACAAAGATAAGATTCTGGCGTATAAAAATAATATCGTTAAACAGCTAACCACTGGTTTAAAAGGGCTGGCAAGACAGCGTAAGGTTGAGATCATTGAGGGATACGGTAAGTTTAGTTCAAGCCATGAAATCGCCGTTGAGACTAAGGATGGTATTAAAACCATCGGCTTTGAACAGGCCATCATCGCCGTGGGTTCACGTCCGATCGAGCTGCCATTTATTCCTAAAGATCCTCGTATTATTGACTCAACCGGGGCACTTGAGATGAATGAAGTGCCTGAGAAAATGCTGGTCATCGGCGGAGGCATTATTGGTCTTGAAATGGCGCAGGTCTACAGTGAACTTGGATCGAAGATCACCGTGGTTGAGTTTATGGATCAGCTGATGGGCGCGGCCGATAGCGATATCGTCAAGCCTTATGAGAAGATGATGGCGAAACGCTATGATATCCGTCTTAAAACCAAAGTCACCAACGTTGAGGCCAAAGAGGACGGTCTTTATGTGACAATGGAGGGTGCCAAACCAACTTCTGAGCCTGAGCGATTCGATCGTATTTTAATGGCGGTTGGTCGCACACCAAATGGCAAGTTGATCGATGCCGAGAAAGCCGGTGTCCATGTCGATGAGCGTGGCTTTATTGCCGTTGATAAACAGTTAAAAACCAATGTGCCTCATATCTTTGCCATCGGTGATGTTGTTGGTCAGCCGATGCTCGCACACAAAGCGGTACCGGAAGGGCGCACGGCGGCGGAAGTTATCGCCGGTCATAAGCATTATTTCGAGCCTAAAGCCATTCCATCGGTCGCTTATACCGATCCTGAGGTGGCATGGACGGGAATGACCGAGAAAGAAGCCAAAGAGAAAGGCATTAACTACGGCAAAGGCGTATTCCCATGGGCTGCCAGTGGTCGTTCTTTGAGTATCGGTCGCTCAGAAGGCATGACTAAAGTGCTTTATGATGAAAATCATATCATCATCGGTGCCGGAATTGTCGGTCCTAATGCCGGTGAACTCATTGCCGAGGCCACACTTGCCATTGAGATGGGGTGTGATGCCGAAGATATCGCCTTAACCATTCACCCGCATCCGACGTTGTCAGAAACGCTGATGATGGCAACCGAAGTCTATGAAGGTACGGCGACGGATATTTATGCGCCTAAAAAGAAATAAATAATATCAAAAATTTTGTCAAACCAAGGATGGTAACAGCCGTAGTGCTGAGATAATGGCGGTTCAATGATCCTGATCGTAGCTGCTTTAATTCAGCCTGCCGCATATATTCAATAAGTCCGTAATTTTACTGTTTATATTGTATCTCCGCTCTAGAACATTGGCATAATTTTCAAGCTCAGGGCTGAGCCGATGGATGTTTATCATATCAGCCAAATAACCTGTCACATCCTCATTTTCTACGCTGTTCACAAATAGCTCATTGTCTTTTGTTGCCCAGTTTTCAATCAATGCTTGATAAGCAAGGTATGCCTCCCTGCTTTCTGATATCATCTCGATAGCTTCCACTCCCATTCTATTCAGAGGTAGAAATGGATGCCAATTAGCAAAATCAGCAAGCTCAGCAAGAGCGTCAACAGTGTGAGGATCAGTCTGTCTGTACTCGGTCATATCGATGATAGTTCTGGCGACATCAATGTCGTTTAGCTGTATGGCTATTCCATTTGCGAGTTGATTACGATATGCAGCATTGATGCCGAGCTTCTGTCTTACCTGTGCAGCTGTATCTTTTGGCTCAAGTCCGTAGCTTTTTAGTGTTCTGGCTCTGAAGTTAACTGCGTCCTGCATTAATATATGTTTAGCATAGGGTGATTTTGTATTGTGATCGGAAGCAAGTTTTTCAAGCTCTTTAGCCTCATTATCGCGATTTTTTCCTCTCAAAAAAGTTGTTAGATCGTCAGTATACTTTTCAATCTCTTCATCCTTAATAGCAAGCTCAGTAAGTTCAGTAAATTCAGTGACAAGCTCGAAAGTATGGCCGCTGGGATCGATCATCATCGTTGGCATGGCATTGGCAAAGCCATATTTATTGGGCTCGTCCAGCTTTGTGTCTCGTGTTAGGAATCGCCTTGTGTTTTCATCGTAAAATCGACTTCTCAGATAGAGCATATCCATTGTGTTTTCTTGATATTCCTTGTTGTAGCCAAAGCTGGTATTGTCTGAAGGATAGCTGGTGATGGCTGAGTGATTGAGTGTTTTTGAGCTGCCGTAAGCATCATAGTCTCTCGTGTTGTTTAAATGCTTTTCTACTAGTTGTGCCACGTCGCTCTTGCCATTGGATAAAAAATAGCGGGTGTTATCCTGCTTCATTCCGCCTGCATAAATGCCTGTGGTGGGTATGAGAGCAAAGGCAATAAGCAGCTTGTTGAAATTGACTTTCATCCGAGGGATTTCTGGTTCTAGTATTTTGGAATTCTTGGTGTTTCTGTCCATAGTCATTGCTTCCACTGTTTTATTTGCCGAAAAACCTATTTATTTTACATAAAAATGAGTTCAAGTAAACAGTATATTTTTATTAAAATAATAATTATTTTTGAAGATTTTAATGAAATATAAATAAGATGTACGCATTATCAGATAGTAAATCTTACTATTTGACTTAGGAACGTGTCTGAAATAAAATCCTTTTTCTTGCCAGGCATACTTAGGTGCAGCAATCGTCATCATCGCTTGGCGATGATCCATGTGATTATCCTAAGCGCGGCAAAAATCGTATGTGCTTAGGCAAAAGCCGTCAATACTACACTGGTCAGCTAGATAGCTTTGTGGCGCCTCTACTGTCCTGTATTGTCTTGCAAATAGCCCTGCGCAATCCATACCGCTGGCATTCAATTGCTTTATTGCTCCATTTCACTCTGTTGCGGGAATGATGAGAAACAAGATTTCACACTGGTTATATATGGGAAGTTATTTTGCGCACATACGATGGATTATTTCAGCTCTTTACGCATGTACGCATTATCAAGATAGCTTGGTCTAACCTCGGGGGTCTCCTATTGGTAAAGTGAAAGATAAGGCTGTGGCTCTACGAATAACGCTAAAAATCTTAATATAAATTTTAACAAAAAATAGTTGATTTAAAATAATAATGATAGTAGCATTAAAGAAAAATGAGATTGTATTTATGAAAATTAATAAATTATTTTTTACTATTTCGGTTGCTGTAGTTGGATTTCAGTCCTGTATGGCGGGAGAGAGTTTTAACCATCGTTATTTTAACGAGGTGACAAATCATACTGCTAGCCGCCTTTCTATTGGTCCTGTTTCTAGATGTTACGTTAAAAATGATCATACTTTCAGTTTAAAGAAAATGGGAATACTTAATGATATTAAACCGGGTACTAAAACCTCGGCGCCACATGTTGATGATATGAATCTTTTGGTTGTATCAAGCTGGGTAACAACGGATGTCTATGTTCTATGCCCCGTTTACATATATGGAAGCAACAGTTCACAAATAACACTTGGTTATTTTAAGTTTACGCCAGACAGGGCTGATGGCGGAAAAGTGCATGTTTCATCTCCTCAGCAAGGATATGTGGAAGATGGTTTGGTAGTAAAAGAAACTCGGGCTGCTACAGAAGATTCTCCTGGTCAGTTTGATATCAATAAAAATAATATTCAAGCCAATAATTTGTATGTTTGTGTCTATAATCAGAGTCCTGGTATACAAGTAGATTATACGGCGACAGTAGAGGCCCTTTACGGCTTTCAAAAGGAAAGTGCAAGGGGTAGAAGTCAAACTATCACCAACAATAAAAAAATTAGCAAGTCGATTTATTTTGCAGATGGAAGCCAGAAGGAGATGGTTTGCAGCGAAAGTTTCGGTTCTTTCTCAACAGGGAATGCCTCAACGGTTGATCAGAAGATGAGCGTCACTGTTGCCAATGATACTACGGGACAGGCATATGTGGTCAATGTCGGCTCACCTGCTATTTCCGGGAGTGTTTATTCTGCCGTTGACTATAAGCCTGAGTTTTCGATATTGGGGGATAATCCGGATGTGACGACATGGAATATTAGCAATAGCAAAGCGTGGTCAGGAAAGTTATCCATGAAATGCCCCGGTGGTTACTGTTTCAGCGGTGATCCTGATGGTGACAATGATGTTTATATTGTTTTTCAGCAACCAGGAAATTAAGGGTAAGGTAAATGGAAATGGGCAATAAATTATGGCATGCCAGCCTTTTAATGCTGCTGACTGCAGGGGTATCAGCACCAGGTTATAGTGCCCAATTTTTTCTGAGTGATGGCAAAAGTAATGTTGGATTGGCAGATGATGGCAAAATAGCGAGTAGTTTAAGTTATGATGCCTATGGCAAGAAGTTGGCCTTGAGTGACGCGAGAACCGCATTGACAACATCAACAACAGACACGACGACGAATTTTACCTATAACCAAGAATATCAAGATCCTTCAACCGGAGAGGTTTACCTGCGTTCTCGGGATTTTGATGCGCAAGACACAAAACGTTTCTCAACTCGTGATACCGACATTAAGCAGTGGAATCGCTATGCCTATATGAACGGTGCCGCCAATCCCGTGGCGTTTGTTGATCCATCGGGTCATGATGTTGAGAAAATTAATTATGCCACGCAGGGAACGATGTTAGGTGTATCGAGTCTGTTTGGGATTAACTCTGTAGGTAAATTTTTTCAATATGCTTTAACAAAGTCCGAGAAATTAGAGGTTGGAGCGGAAATGGCATCAGAAGGCTTTATTATGGCAAGTGCAATCATTTTACTAGTAGGACCTGCCAATGATCATCAAACTTTTTCCGATGCATCTAATGCTGGATGGGATAAAGCAATGAAAGTCGTTAGTCACCCTGCGGTAGCGTTTACAGTTCCATCACTGCCCATTCTGCTGAAATTCAGACCTCGCCGTGTTTTAATCAAGTATGACGAGAATGAGGTTGAGGTGGGTTTAAAGTGGCTTTGGCGCTTTAATCGTAAAACAATGACGATGGAAGAATTTTATGGAAAATTTAATCAAGGTTATATATCCGAGGTTTATGCAAAGGGAAATGATGCGTTTGCCAATGCTGAGCTGGATGGAGGCTGGTTGTATAAAAATATAGAGGCTAACGTTGTCCCTCATGATGCAGGTCCCGGTTTTGAAGTGACAGGTATAAAGTATACAGAGGCAATGGCTAATAGAGGCGAGTATTCTTTAGCTAACAAGGGAGACCGTAGTGGAGTTATTTGGAAGTCAGTCAAGAGGTTGTTCGGTAGAAATAAGAATGACATAAATCAGAAACTGAGCAACTTAGATCGGAATCTGCTCAACGGAGATGATGCTCCGCTCTTAGAGAGTGCTATTAAAGTTGCAGAGGACGTTGTCTAGCTGTAGTAAGAAATTGGGAATGATTTTAATAGGGAATTCATAAAGGTAGCGAAATAAATATTGGTTTTAATTACTTTGAATTGTCTTAAAATTTCAAAATGAACAAAAGCTAAAAATAAAAGGATAATAAAAATGGATCAGTTTAAATTAAGAAGGATGACATTGCTTGTATTATCGAGCGTCTATGCGATATCTGCATTTTCTGCCGCCAATCACCCTGCGAAAGAGATGAAACCGCAAAATGCTAAGATAAATGTGAGCCAGGATCAGCCGAAATCGGCTTATCAAGGGTCTGAAGCCAATAAAAAGTCGATTAATTTTTTGTCTGAATCGGTAAATCCGGCGACAGGCGCTTTTAGTGCCAGTATTCCGCTGTTGAGTTTGCAAGGTTATTTTCAGGATAGTGTTTCAATTAGCTTTAATGCCTATGCTCAAGGTATTTTGGGTTTGCCGGATGGATGGCAGTATAATATCGACTATGTTGTTCCTGGAAAATCAGTGACGGTTGGTGGCAATGGCTATAGTATTGATTTTAACTGGGCAGATAGTTCGGGCTATAAATCGGGTTTGAAATACTTTAATCAACATGGCAACAAATTTAGTAGCTACCCAAGCCCTATAAAGTTACCAGAATTTAATGGCAGAGTAGATGATCGTTTTTATAAATATATGCTGAGTTTGGCGGATGGCACAAAGGAGTATTTTGATCAAACCGGTAAGCTTTTGGCAAAGGCAGATCGTTTTGGTAATGCCATCAGCTACTTTTATACCAATAACGCAATAGGGGTTACGGGTAATAAGCTGGATTATATCATGGATAGCCTGGGGCAGCGTTATGAATTTAGCTACAATCCATCTTTGCATCAGATTCTAATAAGTATTAGGGATTCACAAGGCGTTGTTTATACACAAACGCTTCAATATGCTATCAGTGGTTCAAGTTCAAAATTAATCAAATATACCGACCCAATGGGTAAAGAAACGACGTTAAGTTATTCCCAAATTAATCATATGAATATGATCACGCAGATCAGCTATCCCAATGGATTGAAAACCATTATAGCGTATAAAAATCTGCCTTATTATAATGCTAGCCACCAAAAAGAAAATATTAATGTTGTCTCAAAGCTCGAGCACCTAAACGGTTATAACAGTCAGGTAATGAGCACGAAGCTTTATCAATTTGGTTTGGATAATAATGGCAGAAATTACACCGGTTATCCAAACTATACATTGGCTGATAATGGTTCAGATAATCTGATGGATAGCAATAACGTGAACTTCCGTTATGATGTTATTGTTACTGCGCAAGGCATCAATCCAGTTAGTGGTTTGCTTGAGAGTCATCGCGTGCGAACCATCTATGATAATATGAGTCGCCCTGTGGAATCCGATACGTATTTATCGAGTCAACCTGATGGCAGTTCTCCCTTGAAAAAGACAATATATACCTATCCTTTGACGTCTAATCAGCATGCACGAACCATAAACTATTCGAAACCGATCAGGGTGGATGCTTATATTCTTCAAGGTAATTCGGCGCAACATCAGTTTATGGTGGGAAGCTCAAATCAGTATCAATTAATATCTACGGTAACAACTAAGTATGATGATTATGGTAATACCATTTATACACAAGATCAGGATTATAATCCGCTGACCCAGGCGATGGTGACGGAAAAAGAAAGCGATACCAGCTTCGATCCTGATTTTAATCAGCCTTTAACTACCACGGTAAATATTAGAAGTGCGACCTCTTCACCCCGTGTTGAGAAGCAAAATAACACGTTATCGACGGATCATAAATCAGTAGTCAGCACAAACATCCTTGACAATAATGCGGCGTGGAAATCGGCCTCGTTTGCTTATGACAAACACGGATTTGCAATCCAGCAGGGTTTAGGCTGGTCGCAGAGTGGATCGCATCAAGGTGTGTCATCCGTGAAGATGAGCGCGGCTTATTCTTTTGATGCAAGTAAAGGTCACATTACCGTGACCAGCACAGATGCGCGTGGTAATACCAGTACACAGATTAAAGACAGCATGACGGGTCTTGTTTTATCAAGCATTACGG
>JBMSHD010000004.1:0-39918 GCA_049416425.1 Francisellaceae bacterium
GTGCAATGTTTAGCATAGATTTTACCTAACAGAGACCATGCCAGGGATTGTGCATCCCGATTAAAAAATGATTTTCTCAGCTTCATGATAGTCGTTACCCGTATTTCAACGACATAAAATACTGCAAATTGCTATTTCAGTGGTATATAATACAACACCATTGAGCCAAAATCGACGAGAAAATAACGATGCTTATGTATCCGAATATCGACCCTGTCGCCTTCTCCATTGGGCCTTTAAAGGTTCACTGGTATGGCATTATGTATCTGATTGGTTTTGCTGGAGCCTGGGTGCTGGCGCTTGTTCGAAGCAGAAAACCTTGGGCGCCGGTAAAGAAAGATCAAGTTTCTGATCTCATCTTTTATGCTGCCATGGGGGTGATTATCGGCGGTCGATTAGGCTATATGCTGTTTTATGATCTGATGAATTTCATCACTCATCCTTGGATCGTGTTTCGTGTCTGGGATGGCGGTATGTCTTTTCACGGTGGTTTAATCGGCGTGGTGCTGGCTTTATCGCTGTTTTGCCGCAGATATAAATGCAATGTCTTTGATGTGCTTGATTTCATCGCGCCAATGGTACCGATTGGCTTAGGTGCCGGAAGACTGGGGAATTTTATTAATGGCGAGCTATGGGGCAGGGTGACTGATTCAAGCTTTGGCATGGTGTTTCCAACAGGAGGGCCACTGCCACGCTATCCTTCACAGTTACTGGAATTATTTTTGGAAGGCATCTGTCTGTTTATTATTTTATGGTTTCTATCACGTAAACAAAGACCACGTCTCTTTATTTCGGCCAATTTTCTGCTGTTTTATGGGTTGTTTCGCTTTATTGCCGAATTTTTCCGTCAACCGGATCCGCAGATGGGCTATATCCTGTTCAACTGGATGACAATGGGGCAGATTTTGTCGCTGCCGATGATCATCGCCGGCCTTATTATTCTTCTGTATCTATCCTTTCAACCGAAACCGACAAGAGATTAACACATGCAGCAATACTTAAACTTTCTACACCATATTCAAACGCATGGTGTCGAAAAATCGGATCGAACCGGCACCGGAGTCAAAAGTATATTTGGCTATCAGATGCGGTTTGATTTATCGCAAGGCTTTCCGTTGGTGACGACCAAGAAAATTCATTTAAAAAGCGTTATCTATGAGCTTTTATGGTTTTTAAAGGGCGATACCAATAATAACTATCTGGCGGATAAAGGCGTTAGAATCTGGAATGAATGGGCGCTGGCTAATGGCGATCTGGGACCGATATATGGCAAACAATGGCGCGCCTGGTTGACACCGAGGGGTGATGTTATCGATCAGATTAAAGAAGTCATTGACCTGATTAAAACCAAACCGGATTCAAGACGAATGGTGGTATCGGCCTGGAATCCGGCCGTGTTGCCCGACGAATCCATCACTCCTCAAGATAATGTCAGAAACGGCAAGGCCGCACTGCCTCCCTGTCATACGCTGTTTCAGTTTTACGTTGCCAACGATAAGCTCTCATGCATGCTGACGCAGCGATCAGCCGATGCTTTTTTGGGCGTGCCGTTTAATATCGCCTCTTATGCGTTGTTGACCCATATGGTGGCAGAGGTCTGTCGGCTTGATGTCGGTGAGTTTATTTGGTCGGGTGGAGATTGCCATATCTATAACAATCATAAAGCCCAGATCGATGAACAGTTGAAACGACAGCCTTTGGCCTTACCAGAACTTCGATTTAGGCGGCAGGTTGACTCAATATTTGATTTTGAGTTTAATGACATTGAGATTGTTGATTATCAAAGTCATCCGGCAATCAAAGGCAAGGTGGCCATATGAAAAAGCAAAACGTCTCACTGGATAAATCGACCATTAAGGTTTTATTGCTTGAAGGAATCGATGTCGGTGCGAAAGAGGCCTTTCGCGATGCCGGTTTTAATAACATAGAATGTTTGAATCATGCTCTGGATGAAGCCGCACTGATTAAAGAATTAAAAACGGTCAGGCTTTTGGGTATTCGTTCCCGAACTCAGTTAAGCCGGCGTGTCATCGAGGCCTGTCCTCACCTTGTTGCCGTTGGCTGTTTTTGTATCGGCACCAATCAGGTCGCTCTTGATGCCGCACAATTAGCCGGAGTTCCTGTTTTCAACGCTCCATTTTCCAACACGCGAAGCGTCGCCGAGCTCGTGATCGGTCAGATGATTCTGCTTTATCGTAACGTCATCGATAAAAATGCCAAAATGCACAAAGGGCAGTGGTTGAAATCAGCCAGTCAGTGCCATGAAGTCAGAGGCAAAACTTTAGGGATTATTGGCTATGGTCATATCGGCTCTCAAGTCAGCATTCTGGCAGAGAGCTTGGGAATGAGTGTCCTGTTCTATGATATCGAGCACAAGCTGCCACTTGGCAATGCCAAGGGTGTGAAAGCGTTAAGTGCATTGCTTAAAAAAGCCGATATCGTGACCTTACATGTACCTGAAGATGCCACGACGCAAAACATGATCGATACGGCAGCGTTATCCTTGATGAAAAAAGGCAGTGTGCTTATCAATGCCTCTCGCGGCAAGGTTGTCGATATCGATGCCTTGAGCGATGCGTTGAACAGAGGCCACATAAAAGGGGCGGCCGTTGACGTGTTTCCTGTAGAACCAGGTAGCAATGATGAGCCTTTTGTTTCCCCTTTGATGGCATTTGATAATGTGTTTTTGACGCCTCATATCGGCGGCAGCACTCATGAAGCGCAGAAGAATATTGCCGTTGAGGTCGCCGATAAGATGATTAAATACTGTGATAATGGTTCGACCCTCTCGGCGGTTAACTTCCCAGAGCTGGCGCTTCCCATGCAGAAAAATGTCCATCGTATTTTGCATATTCACGAGAATAAACCCGGGGTGATGCGTGCCATCAACCGCGCTTTTTTTGACAGGGAGATCAACATCGAAGGGCAATACCTTCGCACCATGGGCGATATTGGCTATGTCGTCATCGATATCGATATTGATCACGAAGCCTCAAAAGAGCTGCTGGATCAATTGAAACAGATCGATGGCACCATTCGCGCCAGAGTGTTATTTTAAATAGAAATCAGGTGGCTAAGGAATAGTATATAGTGAGTTTAGAGAATTCAAGCAATTATAGTGATTATATTGTTTATGTTGATGAAAGTGGCGATCATTCGTTGCAGAGCATAGACGATCAATACCCGATTTTTGTTTTATCGTTTTGTCTGTTTCATAAAAAAAATTATACTAATAAGGTTGCACCTATGCTTCAAGCGTTTAAATTTAAGCATTTTGGTCACGATTATGTCATTTTGCATGAGCATGAAATACGTAAAGAAACCGGACTGTTTTCATTTAAAAATAAAGCAGACAAATACAATTTTATAGAGGAACTAGGAGGGATTATTGAAAAGAGCGATTTTACAATAATTAGTTGTATTATTGATAAAAAAAAGTTTAAGAATAAATACCAATTACCACAAAATCCTTACCATATTGCGTTAAAATTTTGTTTGGAAAGGTTATTTTACTTTTTAAGAAATAAAAAGCAAGAAGTTAAAATAACACATATAATTGTTGAAAATCGTGGGAAAAAAGAAGATAAGGAACTAGAGCTTGAATTCAGGCGTATATGCGATGGAGATAGCCTTCATCACATAAAATTGCCATTTTATGTGATTTTTGCAGATAAAAAATCAAACTCAACAGGGTTACAGTTGGCAGATTTAACAGCTCGTCCTATTGGGTTGAATTTTTTACGACCACAACAGAATAATAAGGTGTTTGAAATATTAAAAGAAAAACTATACTGTAAAAGTGGGGGTAAAGATTATTTAGGTTACGGAATAAAAATTTTTCCTATAAAAAGCGAAAAGCTCCAGTGAACCCACTGAAGCCACGACGCCGACCGGGATCTCCCAATCCACTTATATACTATTATAAATCAAAGAGAGTAAAATGCAATAGATATGTCACAGAGAAGCATGAATCTGGTCAAATATCAACGCTGGTTCAAGAAGTATGAGCCCGAATATATCTATGTCGCCTACAGCGGTGGCGTGGATTCTACGGTATTGCTTCACCATCTGGCCAATTGCGTTGAGCCTCATAAGCTTATCGCGCTTCATGTCAATCATGGCTTGAGTTCCAATGCCAATAATTGGCATCGGTATTGTCTAGAGTTTGCTGAGTGGTTAGGCGTTGGCTTTCAATCCATTGAGCTAACCCCGCCTAAGCCCCACAAAAATATTGAAGCCTGGGCCAGATCTCAGCGTTATGCTTTTTTTGAGTCGGTTTTATCAAATCGCCCTAACTGTATTTTAATGACGGCGCATCATCAAAAAGATCAGGCCGAAACCTTTCTGCTTCAGGCCATAAGAGGAGCCGGAATCACTGGATTGAGTGGGATTTCTGCTGATCAGCCCTTTGCTTTGGGCAGGCTTGTTCGACCATTTTTAGCTTTATCGAAACAGGACATTTTGGCTTATGCCGAGCAAAACCGTTTAAGCTGGGTCGAAGATGAAAGCAATAACAGCAGCGACTACGATCGCAATTTTATTCGCCATGAAATTCTGCCGCGTCTAAATTGTCTGCGTGATGGTGTTGAGATCAATCTGGCCAAGGCGAGCCGTCATTGCCATGAGGCCGATGTGTTGTTAAATAACTATCTGGCGGAGGATCTATTGCCTATGATGAATCACGATGGTGCGCTTGATCTTGAACGCTTAAAATCACAGCCTGAGCTTAAAAAAAAGCATCTGCTTCGTTATTGGCTTTCAGATCGTTTTGATCTAAAACCAAATGCCAGGCAGCTTAATCAAATTACGGCGGCAGTAGCGGCTATGCAAACCGGATGGCAGTATCGGCTTGGGAATAAAATGTTGAAAGCGGTCTATGGCTTTCTGTTCCTCACCGATAGCATAAAGCCAGACGATAGCCGAAATCAAGATCATAATGAGGTCGTTTTGATCTGGCTTGAGCAACAGGGAATACCGCTGAGTAAACTAGATAGAAAGGCATTATCGATTCGAAAACGCACATCGACAGATCGATGTCGCTATCCAGGGCGAGACAAAAGCCAGAAGTTGAAGGTATTGTTTCAGGAGTTAAAAATCCCGGCCGATCGACGTCAAGCCGTCAAAATTATCGAGCAAAATGGCAAGATTATCGCCGTCTATCCGTTTTTTATCTGCCAATAACACATAAATGTGTGATCGCCTTAAACCACTATTTAGATTTCAAGCTATTTTCAGACGAAGCATTGATTGATTGCATTGTGACTTTATAATGTTCGTAAATTAAACAACACCAGTTTGAGCAATGATGACAATCAGGCCGATAAAACGACCTAACCAGCCACGATCTCACCTTTCCATGAAGAAGGGTCGCAAAGATTTAGGCGCAAAAAAGTGTTTCTCTACCCGGCAAAACCTCAGAGGCTTCGGTCTTTTGGAGTCTATGTTGGCCATCGTTTGTCTAGGCGGCATTATGCTGGGATTTTTTATGTTGAATACAACAAAGACAGAAACAAAGCGGCTGGATATAGTCGCCCAAGAGCTTTCTGTTTATGTTCTGGCTGTGCAGAAAAGCGCTCCTTTTATGGTGAGTCGAAACACCGTTGACGAACAAGGCTATCAATGGCTTAGCAGTCAATCCTGTCAAAACAGTCAAATTTCTTGGCTACCATGTGACTTTTCCATTAATACGAAGTTTTTTTATAGTAAAAAAAACTATTTATTCACGCAAATAATACCTGTTATCGATAGCAATGATATCAAGATCAGGATAATAATTGGCGATTTTTATAACAAAAATATTCCATCCACGCAGATCGCCAATCAAGTTCTTCAGCAATTAAAAACACGATTGATGCTGTTAGGAGATCAAGCGGTGATGACAAAAATTTCTCTATATGGGAAGAAAAAGAGTCAAATCGCCATAGATTTGATGCTCTACCGGATGAATGCTAAGAGCATGCCTGTGGCTGATCCAAATAGAATATGGCTACGACTCGATGGCAAAAACACGATGCGGGGAAGAATTGCTTTTAACACTCAAGTTCCTGAAGATAAGCGTCGTATAAGTGGTGTCAACGATGTACAGCTATTAGCCGATAAAGAGAATAATACGGCCTATATTACGAGCTATGGCTTTTCGGGAGATAATAGGGCGCCTTTGCGTATCCAGGTAGACTCTGCTTCCGTTATTACCGGCAACACTCAGATAGAAACTCATGATGATAATGGTAAGATCACGCTATCTGCCAATGCACTTAATTTTCAATCTGAAAACAGCCAGTTTATAATTACACATGATACGAGTAAAACAAAGACGGATGCTCAGATGAAGTCATTGCAAAATATAGCACTGACCAGTCATTCTATCCGGCTTGAAAATCCTTATGGTGACAGTACCCTGTCGGCGGAAAAACAAATCACGGTACAAAGCCAACATTTAGCTGTTGAAGATGCCAATAACCTAACGTTAAAAGGCAAAAGCCTCACGATGCGTGCCGGCGGAGATGTTTCTATTGGTAGCGGTGCAGATGATAAGGTGACATTTAATTCCCCCATTTTACCAGGCATACATCAGCAGCTGACTGTCAAAGACATTAAATTGAATAAACACGAAAAAAGTGTTGCCGAACAGATCCAGCAATACACGTTATTTAAAACATTTGATAAAAAAGCGCTCGCACCGATTATCAAGCGTCATGATTCAGAGAACAATCTGCCACCAAAAGTCTGGTGGTATGATGCCAATCATTTACGTTTTCAGCTTTCAAATGTCAGTGCGTGTTGGCGTCTGGCTGTTGGGCAGACTGCCAGCCTGTTTTATAATCTGGAGTCGCGGAAATATTATCCACGCTATCGTGCATGGAATGACATTGATATTTATGGAAAACTTGCCTGGATAAAAACAGATGAACACCTGGTGCCACTGACCGTTTCTACCGATGCTGCAACGGGAACCGTTACCATCTCATCGCCAGAGATTAAGTATTTTGCAGAATTTGGACCGCTTATTAGAGATCCTATCTTGACCTATGCTAAATGGATAATAGAGGAAAATATTCTTGATATCCAGATTATTGGTCATATCAATATCTATTGTCTGAAAGAGGAATGAAGGTAGATAGATGAAACGATCAATGTATCAAATTAAAAGGCAGTCTGGCTTTGCTCTGCTTGAGCTGATGTTTAGCATTTTAATTTTAAGCACGCTAATCATCGGTGGTTATTTAATCTATAGCCAACAATTTAATCGACAAAAAGCGGAAATTCTGGCCAAAAAGTTTGGCCAGTATGCCAATGCTGCTATCGTGAATATCAAAGACAACAAGGCATTTTATGACAAGCCAGGCAATAGCATGAACCATAGCGGTGTGTTATGGCTTAAAAGTAAACAATGCCAAGGATTGGCAGACAGATCTTATCTGCCTTGTTCCTTTCATTTTAATCAATCAATGGCAGAAAGCCAACCCGGAATTGTCATTAGCGCTGATGATAATAGCTTTGGCAATTTTATCCAGCTGCATATCATATTTCATCCTCTGAATGTTTCAATATCCGATCTGGCAAAAATCCAGCAAGAATTACAGTCATCATTTATCGTACCTAATGTTAGCATCGTTATCAAAGTCGTTGAGGGGAAATTGATATTCACAGCTACTTTTATGCCTTCAATGGCAGACTCTTCTTCGTGGATGGATGTTTATCTGCATACCAGTGGAGATCGAGTACTCACCAACAATCTGGCTTTTGATAAAAATTTAGAGGTTGAAGCCAGAAGCATCGAAGGCCTATCCACTATTGATTTTGATGGAAAAACCACTAATTCATTATCAGTTATCGATAGCAATGATCAAAAGGCCTCGCTGATGATTAAATCGTCTTCTCTTGAAATATCGAGCCCTTCTACTTCTGTCTTGTTCGGCAAACATAGTGATTTACAGGCCAAGCATGAATTGACGGCTATCGATGGCACGGTTGATATTGATAAGGATAATATTCAACTAGCTGCCAATAATCTGTTACTTGACGCTCAACAAAACCTCTCACTTCAGGCTGATAACTTAGATAGCTCAAATCAAGATGCGACGATAAAAGCTGCTGATGTCGTTCTGTTTAGTGGGGAGTTTGATGCTATGGCGACCAATATTGCGATTTTGAACAAACAGGTAGATATTGATGCAGATAATGTTTACCTTGGGAATGATAAGGCCAATGTCAGCCTTAAAGATATTTGTGTAGAAGCTTTACAAAATCAGGTTGTCAGCGATAGTTATCAGGCGGATGTCCAGAAAAATTGTAGTAATCTCAACAGTAGTTTATTGTTCAATCTTATCGAGCGATCCAATCGCTATCAGTTGAGAGAGATTTTTACCGCCAATGAGCTTAATCAGCGTATTACGGCTGATGGAATGCTCACGATTACACCCCTCTATAACATTCTCGCCTGCTCTGATCCCATCTTACTTTCTGATGCCATTTATCAGCACAGTGATGGCAGGAAAAGTTATCTTATGCCTGTGACTAAACCGCAGGGTGAGATAGTTTTAAAGTTGTCTGATGGAAACACTATGTCGGGGAGTTTTATAAGCGGTCAGTTGCGTTACTACTGTCAAGTTACATCACAGGAGTAAAAAATGATGAAAAAAATCGATAGGCGAACTAACCAGAAACAATCTGGCTTTGCGCTTTGGTGGGTACTCGTTATGCTGGTCATATTTTCCATGGCGAGTCTTTTATATTTCAAAGATCGCCATTACCAGCAGAAAGACGTGCTTTATACCATGTTAAGCGCCGATATCATTCAGTACACTGAAGCGACACGAATCGCCGCTGATGAGCGAATAGAGAAGAGCGATCAAGTTTTCCATGGGTTTTCGTGGATTGATAACATCAATTCAACCATCAGTTCCGTTTTGCCCAAATCTAATAGAGATTTGTTCAGAGCAGAAGATAGCATTATACGTATTGTTTATGAATCAGAAGACATTATCCATATCAATATACATTTTCCTATTCATGGTTCAGAGCTACAGGCGAATAAAGTCCTCCAACAGCTTCAAAAGAATAATGTTAGTGACGATATCAATTATTCATTAAGTAAAGATAATGCCTATGGAATCGATACCGCTATAACCATCTCTCGTAAACAGATATTACCAGAGCTGTTTGAGCGTAATGGCAATCAAAAGATGCAAGGAGCGTTGAGTTTTAGTGATGACAATGATATTAGCCATCGTTTACTATATCCAGCATCTTTAAATTTTAGTAGTCAAAATGTAGCTACTATAGATGGTAAAAATCAACAGCTTAATTTAACGGCCTTAAACATTAGTCTTCAAGGCAGTGATGTTGATCTAGCTGTGGATGATAAGGGAATTGATCTTAAAAGTGAAACGATAAAGTTAGGCGTTGATGATAATGCTATCCGTCTTAAAGAAGATGGTATTATGATTGGTAATAAGAATACAATGATGCCTTCTTCTCAGTTGACACTCGTCAATTCTAAGAACAATGTCGGCGGAGAGAGAGACAAACTGAAGTTGACAGCCCAACAAAATTTATCGATCAATGCTAATCAGATCTCATTGCATGGCAATCTTGAGCTTGGCTATGAGCACAGCAATATTGATTTTCAGCTGGCTCAGGATGCCAAATTAGAGGGAAAAGTTGTCTTTGTCTCAGAAGGCGATCAAACGGTTTATCTCGGTAATCCTGATATTACCAACGTCGAGGCACAATCTCTTATAATCCAGCATGAAAATCAAACATTTGATGCCAATGAAATATTGTATTAACTTCCTTTATAAAGCCACACCAGTATCAAGGATTTTTTATGCTGTTATCAGCTGGATTGAGGTATATTTAAGATTATTTCACGGATCTTGAAGCGCGTTTGCGATCCGATTCACTCAAAAATTTCTTTCTAAGACGAATCGATTTCGGTGTAATCTCGACAAGCTCATCGTCTTCAATAAATTCAAGTGCATATTCCAGTGTCAGTTTAATCGGAGTCGTTAGAATAATACTCTCATCCTTGCCGCTGGCGCGCACATTGGTCAGCTGTTTGCCTTTGCAGACATTAACCGTCAGATCATTATCACGAGAATGAATGCCGACGATCATGCCCTCATAAACTTCAACCGCATGACCGATAAAAAGTTTTCCTCGCTCCTGGAGATTAAAAAGGGCATAAGCTAGTGCTTTGCCGGCACTGTTTGAGATCAAGGTGCCATTTTGACGCGTCTCAAGCACACCTTTTTTCATCGGGCCATAATGGTCGAAAATTTTATTCAAAATACCCGTCCCCGATGTGATGGTCAGAAACTCGGTATAAAAGCCAATCAATCCTCGAGAAGGCACGATAAATTCAAGCTTAACGCGCCCCTTGCCATCGGGCTCCATATTGGTCAGCTCGCCTTGTCGTAAGCCCATTTTTTCCATCACCGCCCCTTGATATTGTTCATCGACATCGATAATGGCTTGCTCATAAGGTTCGTGCATCACACCATCGATTTCTTTGATGATGACATGCGGACGCGATACGGCGATCTCATAACCTTCGCGGCGCATGGTCTCCAATAAAATAGACAGATGCAGCTCCCCACGGCCAGAAACCTTGAATTTATCGGGATCATCCAGCTGCTCGACACGAAGCGCAACGTTGTGCAAAAGCTCTCTCTCCAGGCGATCTTTGATCTGACGAGAGGTAACAAATTTGCCTTCACGCCCGCAGAAAGGGGAATCATTGACCTGGAAGGTCATCGATATCGTCGGTTCATCTACCATCAACGGTGGCAAGGCTTCAACGCGGTCGAGCGAGCAGATGGTATCGGAGATATTCAAAGGAGAAAGTCCGGTGATGCAGACGATATCTCCGGCGCTGGCCGTCTCTACTTCTGTGCGCTCAAGTCCCATGTAACCTAAGATCTGCAAGATTCTGCCCTGACGGGTTTTGCCATCTTTATCGACGACCACAACCGGCGAGTTGGTCTTAATCGAGCCTCGTTCGATGCGACCGATACCAATGGTGCCAACGAAGCTTGAATAATCAAGGGATGAAACCTGCATCTGAAAGGAACCATTTTCATCGACTTGTGGGTAGGGAACGTGATCGATGATGGTCTGAAACAAAGCTTCCATATTACCGGGATTTTCATTGACATCCAGGGTGGCATAGCCATTTAAAGCAGAAGTATAAACGATAGGAAAATCGAGTTGTTCATCGGTTGCACCTAGGCGATCAAAGAGATCAAATACCTGATCAACGACCCAGTCAACACGGGCGCCGGGGCGATCGATCTTATTGACAACAACGATGGGCTTTAAACCGCGGGCAAAGGCTTTCTCGGTGACAAAGCGGGTCTGTGGCATCGGGCCATCGACGGCATCGACTAAGAGCAATACCGAGTCAACCATCGACATGACGCGTTCAACCTCACCGCCGAAATCGGCGTGCCCAGGGGTGTCGACGATGTTGATGCGATAGTCTTGCCATTTGATGGCGGTATTTTTTGATAAAATGGTGATGCCGCGCTCTTTTTCCAGATCATTTGAATCCATGACGCGAGACAGTTCTTCATTTCGCGTGGTAACGGTGCCAGATTGCTGTAAAAGCTTATCAACCAGGGTGGTTTTGCCATGATCAACGTGGGCGATGATGGCAATATTTCTCAATTTTTCAATCATTAGGAAAAACCTATTTTTTGGTGTATGGCGATTGTACAGTGCAAATGAGAAATTCGCCAATGTTTTTTTTCGTGATATGCGTAGTGGAAGCGTTTTTTATCTTAAGATATGAATCTTAACAAGCTCAATGGTGTTATTATCAACCTTAGTGACTTCAATGATATAGGTATCGACCTTAATACAGCAGGCACCGATAGGAATGTCTTCCAGCTGTTCCATAATAAATCCGGATAGCGTTTTGGCCTCTTCAGTCGGCAGATGAAGGTGAATATGGCGGTTGAGCTCGCGAATGGTGGTGTCTCCAGTGGCAATATGGGTTGTCTCAGACAGTGGTTTGATGTGTTTGTTGAGATTATAGCTGTCTGAAAATTCGCCGACGATCTCCTCGATGATATCCTCAACGGTAATAATACCCTCAATCTCACCGTATTCATTGACAACGACGGCAAAGCGTTTTCCCTGTTGTTGAAAGTTTACAAGTTGTGTTCTTAGGCTGATATTTTCGGGAATAAAATAAGGTTCAGAAACGATGGCGTGAATTTCTTCAGGCGATGGCAGAATGTTTTTTTCAATAAATTTCAGTGCTTTCTTTGAATGAATGACACCGGCGATGTTTTCGATATCACCATAACAGGCAATCAGTATGGTGTGTTTTGCCTCGACAATTTTGGTGATGATCTGCTGAGGTGTATGGTTGAGATCAACATATTCAACGCGATGATGTGGAATCATAACCTCGGCCACCTTGATGCGATCAAGCTCTAAAACGCCGATTAGCATGTTTTTGGCGCGATGTCCAAGCTTGGCTTTGGATTCATGAACCACAGAGTGAATCTCGTCTTTAGACAGGGCTTCACTAGATTCATGCAGGGCGATTTTGATGTTAAAAATGCGAAGAATTCCATTGGCGATGATATTTAGAATCCAAACCAGTGGGTAGAAAGCCCGTAACAGGATCTTAAGCATTAAAGAGGCGGGGAAAGCAACGCGTTCAGGAAAAATGGCGGCGATGGTTTTAGGCATAATTTCGGCAAACAAAAGAATGGTAATGGTCAGCGCAAAGGTGGCGACGATGATACCGATCTGGCCAAAGTGACTTTCGGCGTAGCTAGTCAGAATGGCCGAGGCAATGATATTGGCAAAGGTGTTGCCAATTAAAATCATGCCCAGCAGTCGATCGGGGCGCCGGATTAGATCAAGAGAACGCCTGGCGGCTTTATTTTTATGTTTAGCCAGATGCCTTAATTTGTATTTGTTTAAAGACATCATGGCTGTTTCTGAACCGGAGAAAAAAGCCGACAGCAAGATCAGAATGATCAGTGAGATAAGGGTGAAGCTTAGATCCATGGGGATGTGTATTAGTTTGTCAATAGTTCAATGATAGTGAGATATTGACAGGATGTAAACCATACCGTTTATTTTGAAATATACTGGATCAAGCCGGATACCACGGTGGTAATCACAAACAGAGCGATAAACTGAGTTAAAGAATCGATGCTGATGATGCTGCCGATGGCCGAGATCAAAGCGATGGTGATCATCACGCCGGCACCTGATAGGGCGCCGGCGGTTCCGGCCATCTCAGGGAAGATCATCAACGATCTGCCAAGAAAGATGGAATATAAAAGACCACAGCAGAATACCGACAGATAAACATCGGCAAGCAGGAGAATCAGCGCTTTGGTAAAGAAGAAACTCAATCCCAAAGATAGAAAATTAATAAAAAACAGAGTGCCAAATGCCAAAGACAGAATAAAGCCTTCACCCTTGGCAAATAACAGTCGTCTTGTTAAGGTTCCGGCAAGATAGAAAAGCCCGACGCCTAAGGCCAGGTAGCCATAGAAAATGGCCGAATAGCCCAGCTTTTTTTGGATATAAAATGGTCCTAAAACCGCAAAAAAGATCATGATGCCATAGAGAATGCCACATTGCAAAACGGCGGCAACAAATTGTCTGTTTGACAAGATTTTCGCATAGTTTCTGGCAATTTGAGACAATATCAGCGGATGAGGGTTTTTGTGAAGCTCTGGCACGTACAAATACATGACGATAAAGATAATAAGGCAGTAGAGTCCAAGAAAGCCAAAATTAGCTTGCCAGCCGATATAGTGTTGAAGATAACCACCGATAAACGGTGCGACAATCGGGCCGAGTCCCCAGACGATAGTCATGGTCGATGATATTTTAGCAATCTCCCGCTTGGTAAAGATGTCGGCGGTTTGAGCACGATTGAGGCTGGCGGTGGCGCCGACGGTGATCCCCATGAAAAAACGCCATAACAAGACCAGAGTGATGCTTTTAGTCAGCATGGTGACAAAGCTTAAGATGATAAATATCAACAGATTAAACAGCATTAACCTTCTGCGACCGAAGCGATCGGCCAGGGTGCCAAAGATGATCATGCCGATGAAGCTTCCAATCATAAAGCTTGAGACGCTAAATTTAATCATCTGTGAGGAGGTGTTGAAATAGGCCTCCATGTAGGGGAAAGAGGGGGTGTAGAGATCGATGGCAACCCCGAAGAAGGGGACACAGATCAAGATGGCAAAGAGCGCTTTGGATTTAGCGGTGGCATTTAAAGACATAGGCAGAGTTTAAGGTTAGAGGCACATTGAGTCATAATAATAAATGCATTTTTGAGCGCTACCAAGACACGACAGGCAAAATAATTTAGATGCTTAACATGTGTTGGCGGTAGAATTTCAGCTCTTCAATCGATTCTTTGATATCGGCTAGCGCCAGGTGATTATTGTGCTTTTTAAAGTGATTTAAAAGCTCGGGTTTCCATAATTGGGCGGCGATTTTAAAGCTGCTGACATCAAGAAGACGATAATGGAAATGCGCCTCGAGCTTCGGCATGTATTTTGCCAGAAATTTCCGATCCTGCCATACTGAATTGCCACAAAGTGGGGAGGAGTGTGGATTGGTATATTCGGAAATAAAATCAAAAATGATACTCTCGGCATGACCGACGCTGATATCGCTGCTTTTAACGCGATCAACAAGACCAGATTTAAAGTGAGTCTCCTTGCACCAGCTATCCATTGATTCTAGAATTTCAATGGGCTGATGAATGGCGATCGATTCGGTTTCGGCCAAGATGTCCAGGTTTCGGTCGGTGACGATGGCGGCGATTTCAATGATATGGCAGTGATCGATATCGAGTCCCGTCATCTCCAGATCGAGCCAGATCAGATTATGTTGTTTTTTTGACATCGATCTTATTCTTTCACTCGTGAGACATATTCACCGTTTCGAGTATCAACCTTGATCATCTCACCGGTTTGAACGAATAAAGGAACGCGAACCACAGCACCGGTCTCGAGAGTGGCTGGTTTGCCACCGGTGCCGGCGGTATCTCCTTTAAGACCCGGGTCGGTTTCGGTGATGGTAAGATTGACAAAATTAGGTGGAGTCACGCCGATGGCTTCTCCATTAAATAACGTCAGCATGCACAGATCCTGCTCTTTAAGCCATTTCTTTGATTCTCCTAAAGCGGCTTCTGAGACGCTGTATTGCTCAAAGGTTTCAGGGTGCATAAAGACATAAAACTCGCCATCATAATAGGAATAATTGGCCTCGATATCCAAGGCATCGGCGGCTTCCACGCTCTCACCTGATTTAAAGGTTTTTTCAATCACGCGTCCAGATTTCAGATTTTTAAGCTTGACGCGGTTGAAGGCTTGACCTTTACCGGGTTTGACAAATTCATTATCGATGATAACCATGGGGTTGCCATCAAGAAGAATTTTAAGCCCGTTTTTAAATTCATTGGTACTGTAAGTCGCCATTGTATTCCTTAAGTCTGTGAGGTTAAAATTGACTCGTCAATCATCTGATTTCCGCGTAGAATAGCGCCATCGATTTTTTGACGATTTAAAATAGGGTTATGATACAACAAAACGATGACATTAAACAGCCTGTAATTTCACGAGACTGGAAAAAATCCCTAAAGCAGGCATTTTGCAATTGGGGGCAATTGGCTGATTTTCTTGAGCTTGATGTTGATGCTGTGGCGATTAACCCCGCGACGAAATTTCCCTTGCGCGTGCCGATGAGTTTTGCCTCGCGCATGGTGAAGTCGAACATCAATGATCCGCTGTTGCGGCAAATCTTGCCGCTAGCACAAGAACGCGAGACCGTTGATTCATTTATTGATGATCCCTTGTCAGAGGAGAGATTCAGCAAAACAACGGGGCTTTTGCATAAGTATTACAATAGGGTGTTGTTGATCTCCCATCCCGCCTGTGCCGTGCATTGTCGTTACTGTTTTCGTCGCGAGTTTGATTATGCCGCACATACGCAGTCTCGATCAGACTGGCAGGGCGCCTTTGACTATATCGCCGCTCATAGCGAAGTTGAAGAGGTGATCCTAAGCGGTGGTGATCCCTTGATGCATGATGATAACATGCTGGCTTGGTTTATCGCTAAGCTTGAAAAACTAAAGCCAGTTAAAACCTTGCGTTTTCATAGCCGTATTCCTGTAGTGCTTCCTGAACGCATCACTGAACCGTTGTTAACCCTTCTTAAAAACAGTCGCTTTAATATCGTGCTGGTGATTCATATGAATCACGCCAATGAGATGGACAATGAGGTGATAGCTGTACTAAAGGCATTGTCTGAAGCTGGTGTGAAGCTTCTCAATCAATCAACCCTGCTAAAAGGAATCAATGATGATGCCTGGGTTTTAAAAGACTTATCGGAAGTCTTGTTTTTCAATGGTGTGATGCCCTATTATCTGCATGTTTTAGATCATGTCAAGGGAGCGGCTCATTTCGCCATTGCCGATAGTGAAGCCAAAGCGATTCATACTGAGCTCAAAGCCATAAGTGCCGGATATCTGGTGCCAAAGCTTGTGCGTGAAATTGCCGATGAGTCAGCCAAGACCTGGATGGGATGAAGAGTAGGTCAGAGGAAGTTGTTTTGCGCACATTCCCCAATTAACAGGAGCTTAAGCAAATACGGCTTTTCCGATTTTAAGATAGAAAACCAATAAAACGATCAGTGAGACGCTGGCAATAGCCATCACCGAGCTTAATGATAGCGTCATCAAAATCCCGCCAATAAGACCGGCAAAACCCCAGCCAAAACCTGATGCCAGTGTGTATAACACCCCGGCAATCATGCCTTGATGGGTGATTGGAACACTGTTTGAGAAACCGACGGTGATCAGTGAGAAGATCATCATGTCACCACAGGCGACAAGAAATGTCAGGATATATAACATCACCATCCATTTGCTGGAATGGTCAGAGGCGATAAGGATAAGCAGTAGACTGCCGCCAAGCATCAATAGGATGGCGAGGATAAACAGATGGCGATGGGCGATGAATTTTTGTAATATCGGCAATATTATCATGGCCGATATCATAAGCGAGATGCCGATAAAGCTCACCAGAAGACCTATCTCATGGGTGCTAAAGCCCAAAGAGAGCTTGGCGATGGGTTGGACAAACTGGAAGAAAGTGCCCCAGGCGAACTGATCGAGCAGCAGCAGCAGCGTTAAGATGGTAATTTTCTTCTGCTTTAACAAGGTTAAAGATTGGGATAAGGCGGTCATAAAATTGATTTTTCGGTGACTTCCTGGTTGGAATCTCAAGAAAGCAAGGCAGATGGTGATCAAAATAGGCGGTATTATGGCCAAGGCATAATAGGGCGCGATAAAGCCAGCCGAGAAACGAGTCATCATCAACGTGCCAAGGTAGGGACCTGCCACAAAGGCAAAACCGGTGAAAAACTGCATCATGCCGATCCATAAGAGTTTTCGCTTATCATGATAGGCCGCCTCGTTAACCGTGGCGATAATAACCGGAAACATGCCATAGAGCAGGCGACCGATGACATAGCCTGTGATAAAGAATAAGAGAGCATGGTATTGTGCACTGTAGAGGGTTGATATGCCCGCGATAAAAACCCCAAAAAAGGACATAAGAATAATGGCTTTTCTGCCCCAGCGATCCGATAAAAACCCCCAACTGATATTGGCGAAGATACCGGCAAGCTGAGCCAGCATCATAAATAATCCATAGCTGACGCCACGATAGTTTTGACCGGCTGCCAGTCCAAAAAAGGGAGAGTGCTCATCAAAAAACAGCTGCACAAAGCTGGGGTTGGCCAGAGCCCAGAGAAATTCAGTGGAAAATAAAATAAGATAGGCTCGAATAAAAAAGCCAGGGGATATGTTTTGAGATACCTGTCGCATGGATCAAGTTCCTGTCAGATTCTAAAATCGCCTAATTTAAACGTATTTTATTTTTATTGTCAACCATTGGCTTTAAAACCAATTTGTTTATTCCTTCACTTGTGATTCCATGCCAGCGCTGTTGATCTATTCTGGCGGCAATAGGAAAGTGTGAGGTTATTGAGCTAAATTTTGATTTCACATTGATTTGATATTTTAAATTAACAGACTAATATTTATTTTGTGTTTATTTATTTTAAATGCGGATATTGGCATCGGGGGTAATGCAAAAACAGGCGTATATAACTACGGCAGCAATGGGTTGCCCTATCTGGTGGTGACAAATTCGGGTGTTAGCTGTTGGCTGTCAAGCGATCATGTCGATACCGTTGATCTGCAGCAAACCACCTCGGATTCAACGGCCGCGGCTGGTTATCTTTGTGGAAACTGGTATGGTGATCTTGTAAACGGTGGCTATTCTGCCGCCCATGATGCCCATTATTTTGCCCATATTGTCTATTATCTCTATAAATTTTGGTATGGCGTTGATCCTTTATACAATAGCGATGGCAGTGCTAAAAGGCTTGTTATACGAGTTCATTATGGACAAAATTATGAGAATGCATTTTGGGATGGTCAGACGATGACCTTTGGTGATGGGTACTCGATGTTTTACCCGCTTGTCTCGCTTGATGTGGTGAGTCATGAGATTAGCCATGGCTTCACTCAGCAGCATTCCAATTTATATTACTACAATGAATCAGGATCTTTAAACGAGGCTTTTTCGGATATGGCGGGTCAAGCAGCACGTGCCTATCTGCTCAATATGAGCGAGAGTAATTATGCTGTTTTTTTCCCAAATGATCCGTTTGGAAAAATTTCGTGGAAGATGGCGGAAACGATTGTGAAAACACCCGGTGCGGCTCTTCGCTATATGAATAATCCTTCAATGGATGGTTATTCTGCGGATTGCATGGATAAAAGTATCGCCGAATCAAATTGTCAGATTAGCTATCAGGATGTCGTTAATCGATCGGGTGGAAATCAAAGTTATATTGTCCATTACGGCAGTGGTGTGTTCAATAAAGCTTTTTATCTTATTGCTGAGGCGTGGGCTAAGAACAATCAGGTCAGGGTTTTGCCAAACCCATATGCCGAAGGCGTAAGAGAGGCTTTTAATATTATGGTTTTAGCCAATGTGGGCTATTGGACGCCAACAACCGGGTTTAGCCAGGCTGCCTGTGATGTTCTTAAAGCAACAAAAGCTTATAACTATCAAACCAGCGATGTGATTTCAGCATTCGATAAAGTGGGAGTATCAACGAGCAATTGCAGTTATTGATTTCATGGCCGTTCCAGATCACTGGTTGTGATAAGGGGTAAACGTATCAAAATTAAAGATAATTTATTTCAGACACGTCTGTTTCTGTTTGGATGATTGCCATATCTAAAAAAAATAGATAAGATGGTGTCTGTTAAGGTTTAAGTCTATCAAAACAATGTTGACATTTATTGTTATCGCTTTTTGTATCGCTCTGGCTGGTGGGATTATCTCCGGCGTTTTTGGCGGCGGTTCGGGTCTTATCTATGTGCCGGGATTTTTCTATCTGATTCATCACTATAACCCTTTTGCCTCTCATCAGATGCAAGTAGCCATTGCCAGCTGTGTCTGCTCCAGTGTGCTGCTGGGTGTTGTGGCATCGATTAAACAGCTGAAATATCGCCAGGTCAGTCTTAGGACATTAAAATGGTTCTCACCGCTTGCCATCGTTGGTGGAGCCATCGGGATCTCCATCGTAAGCGCTTTGAGCAGCAGTAGTACAAAATTGATTTTTGCCCTTATTATCTTGATGATTGCCATCTGGATGTGGCGTAAACGTTATAACTCGATTCATGTGAGCGCCTTGTCAACAGCGTTTAAATCCACGCTTGTTATTCTGGCTGGGATGGCAACGATGTTATCGGGTGTATCGGCCTTTTTTGTTCCAAGCTTGATTAAATGCGGGCTGGACATCAAAAAAGCCATTGGAACCTCAACGCTGGTGACTCTGTTTATCAGTCTGGTGATGTCGCTATTGTGGGTGCTTTATGGCTTGAATGTGACTGGTCTTCCGCGCTATACCATCGGATTTATCAGCTACCCCATTGTCATTGTCAGTCTTATTCCCAGCATTATCGGTGCCCTGATTGGTGCCAGGCTCAGCTATGTTATCAAGCAGGGAAAGCTGCAAGTGATTTATATCAGCATGATGTTTATTATTGCCTTTATTATGTTGACATAATCGAGCTTTTATTTTCATTATCCAACCCTGATTGATTCGATGAACTCAGTTTTAAACCCAACCTATCTAAACCTTCCCTGGACTTAAATTAAATCTGAATCAAAGATATACATAAACTCGTGTTGAACAAAGGCGGAAGGGAAGGGTGGATTTAGATTAAAATTAAAATACAATCAATTTTAAGACTCAATGGAGTCTGAATGTCGTGCCAGAATCTCGGCGATATGATAATAGGGAGTGGTCGTGTATTCATTGAGTCCAATTTGGCAGGAGCGGTTGCTGGTGATGCCAATCTGACAGTCGTTGACTTGATCGGAAAGTCCATGTAATGCCGATTGATTGATTTCCGGATCGGTGATGCCGCGAATGCCGGCAAATCCGCAACAGCCGATATCCGGGGGAATAACAAGCGTTTTAGCAAGTCTTTGAGCAATAGAGATAAATTGCGGTTGTTGCTTTAAATGCTGGGTGCTACAGGTGATATGCAATGCCATTTTATCATAGACCTTATGAATAATAAGCTTATCGAGCAGAACATCATGGATAAATTCAATGGAATCGTGGATCTTTATTTTCGTCGATAGCCTCTTTGCCTGAAGCGCGCAGGAGCTCATATCGGTGAGGATTGGATGGCGACCCTGATCACTAAGTTCAAGCAGTTCTCTCTCTAGTGTGTTGAAGCTGGTCAACTGTTGCTGGCTGTCGCTATGAATTTTGCCGCAACAATGCTTCTGGGCGGCGATAATAATAGTAAAACCCGCTTTTTCAAGCAGTTGAAGTAGTGCAGCAGTGACATCCATGCTGTTTGGATTTTTAGGATCTTTCCCCATCATTCTTGTGCCGCAGGAGGCAAAATAGACAACGGTGTCATGATGTTTTGGCAGGCTTTTGATTTTGATTTTAGCAGAAGGCTTAGGCATATGATTTAGATAAACTGGCAGTGCTTCATGCTTTTGATGCAATGATTTCGATAATCTGTTTAAACCATTGTGAGTGATAGCATTTATTTTATTGGTGATATTGAGTGCCATTTTGGTCAAAACGGGATGTTTGATCGGGCTTTCGCGTAAGGCTTTTTCGATTCGGTTTCCTGAAAACACATCGGCATATTGTTCGGCTAACCAGGTGCCGGTATCGATTCCAACCGGGCAATTTGGCTGACAGAGATTGGTGTTAACACAGCTTTTGGCAATGTTGTCCATGGCATTTGAGTCATTGGGCGTATCTGTGAATCCAAGTTGTTGAGCGCGATAGGCGATGATACGCTGCCTTGGTGTGAAACTGATGCCACGAGTCGGGCAGAGAGATTCACAGAACCCGCACTCCATGCAGCTGTCAATAACGGAGTTTGTCTGTGGTATCTCTTTTAGGTGTTCAAGATGAATAAAATGCCGTCTCGATAAGATGACATCTGGATTTAAGATATTTTTCGGGTCGATAAGGGTTTTTAATTGCCACATGAGTGTATAGGCTCTCTGCCCCCATTCCAGCTCTACAAAAGGCGCCATATTGCGACCGGTGCCATGTTCTGCCTTCAATGATCCCTTGAAATCAACGCTGATAAGCCGACACAAATCTTGCATAAATCGACTGTAGCGATCGATTTCCTTTTGTGAATCAAAACGAGGCGTAAAGACAAAGTGGAGATTGCCAAACAGAGCATGACCAAAAATGGCGGCTTCATGATATTGATATCGGCGGAATAATTCGTTTAAGGCTTCTACCAGTTGAGGCAGCTTTACAACGTCGACGGCAACATCTTCGATAACAACGCTGCTGCCCGCTGCTCTCATGCCACCGATGGCAGGCAATATGGATTTTCTGAGTTTTTCGTAGCCGGAAATCGTGATTGGATCGCTGCTAAATACGGCCGGTTTGATCAAGGGCAGTTGTTCACATAAAATTTGCAGTTGATCTTTTAGAAGTGTCAGCTTATGTTTGTCGTTATCTTCGATTTTCACCAGCAGGCAGACAATCGTATCATCCAGCTCAGGCATGTCGATAAGCTGTGTCTGACCGCTCTGTATTGCAGCCTTAAGTGATTTGGAGTCCATCAACTCCAACATATCAACGTGATGATCTGAGAATTCTGATACGGCATGGCTGGCATCATGAATATTGGCAAAAAATAACAGGCTGGCAAAGCTTAACGCCTTTAAGGGCAGTAGTTTAAAGGTGACACTCCCGATAAAGCCCAGAGTTCCTTCTGAACCAATCATAAGATGGGCGAGGATATCGATGGGATCGTCATAGTCTAAAAGCGCGTTTATGCTAAGCCCCGTGGTGTTTTTAAGGCGATATTTATAGCGGATTAACGCTTTTGTGTCATCATCTTGTTTAAGCTCACAGGCCAGTTGTTGGAGTTGATCAAGCATGTGTTTATTAAAGGCATAAAATGTTTCTCTTGAGACCAGCGATGCCGTATTGACATGGCTGCCATTTGCCAGGGTGAATGTCATATCTACCATGGTATGATAGCTGTTATTGGCTACTCCACAGCACATGCCACTGGCATTGTTGGCGGTGATGCCTCCGATTTTAGCATGATCAAGAGAAGCTGGATCAGGCCCGATTTTAAAACCGTGGCGAGCGAGTAATTTATTCACCTGACCGCCGACCCAACCACACCCTAAAGTCACGGTTTGATCATTAAGGTTGAGTCGGTAGTCTCGCCAGGCATGCGGATGCAAAACGACCAAAACGGAATCAGTAACCGCCTGTCCCGAGAGTGAGGTTCCGGCGGCGCGAAAGGTCAAACTGATCTGTTGTTTCCTGGCCAGATTCAGCAGTGTTTTCACTTCTGTTATATGACGAATAAAGACAACGACTTTAGGCAGCATTCGATACAGACTGGCATCGCTGCCGTAGGCAAAACAATGCAATCTGTCGGTGATGATGACGATATCGGGGTGTTGCCGTTTACATTCTTGTATCAATAGTGTATATTTATCCATAAAATTAAGCTCGAAATTCAAGCAAATCCTAGGCGGTATTGTGCAATAGATTTCAATTGTCGTCCAGTGATATCTTAGTATTTTTAACGTGATTCATAAACCTCTGGCTCTTACTCGTTAGACTTTTCACCAACAGAAGAAGATGAGCCTAAACAGCCTGAAATCAGTTCGAGTCGTTTGTTGCGAACGCGCTTGGCAATGGTCTTGCTGTTGTTGACATTCGCCGTCAGTGCGCTGTAGTTATAGCCGAGTAGAGTCGTTAAAATATCGAGAGCTAATTGTACATTGTGCTGCGATTTATTTTCAGCTTCGGCGATATAAGTGATGCAGCGGATGATGGCTTTGAAGTGCTCGGGTTGGCGAAGGGCATTGGTTTTTGTGAGCATGATAAGAATCTCGTCACTGGTATGTTTGTTGAGCGTAGCGATAAAATCGCTGTAAATGGCGACGTCATTGAGCAGTTTTTTTAAGGCATTGGGCAGACGAATGTGGATCACCAGCTGTTCTAATTGGGCAATCGGCAACCGATAAAAAGCCAGTGTAAACAACAGGTAGTTATGTGCCTCTTTGTATTCAATGGCATGATTTAGCGCCGTAAAAGGCCTGGAGTGCTGAAGGAGGATGGCAAGTTCTGGCAGAATTTCGGCAAAGACACCGATATGGTACAGTGTATCAAAGAAAACAGCCGGGTTTGGCGTCTGTAAAGCTTTGTTAATCTCAAGATAGATTCGCTCACTCGAGAGCGTTTGGAGCTCACCGGATTCGGTGATTTGCCGCATAATCGTTAACGTCTCCTCGGCAATATGAAATCCCAGGTGATGAAAGCGGGCGGCGAAACGAGCAACCCGTAAGACGCGAAGGGGATCTTCCGCAAAGGCGTGTGAGATGTGCCTGAGTTTTCGCGCTTTTATATCTTTTACACCATCAAAAGGGTCATGAAGTTGCCCCTGTTGATCGATTGCCATGGCATTGATCGTAAGATCCCGCCGGATGAGATCGTCAATCAAACGCACATCTTCAGAGGTATCAAAACCAAAGCCCTGATAACCGGGGCTGACTTTTATCTCTTTGCGAGCCAGGGCATACTCTTCGTGAGTCTCCGGGTGCAAGAATACCGGGAAGTCCTTGCCAACTTTGATAAAGCCCTGTGATTGCATGAGTTTTTCACTGGCGCCAACGACCAACCAGTCACGATCATTGACTTCGAGTCCGAGTAATTGGTCACGAACGGCTCCACCTACAAGATAGATTTGCATAAATTGCCTGCTCTTTTGTCTTTATGTTACGTATGAAATTCGCTACACTTTCAATACTTTTTATATTTGTGATAATTATTGTACCCGATTCATGTCAGACTCACCGAGTGCTAAAGAGCATAATACTTATAAATTATATCGTCGTCTATTGTGGGAGGTCAGAAGTTTATGGCCGCTTCTGTTAATTTCGGTGTTGGGCAGTATCGTTTATTCAGCTTGTGACAGCATTTCCATGTATTTGTTAAAGCCGCTGCTAAACAAGGGATTTACACCTAGTGGTGGAGACTTTTTACGCCATATCGCTTTGCTTCTTTTAGGGTTATTTCTCTTAAGAGGCATCGGCTCCTATCTGTCTTCCTATTTCATGGGTAAATTGGGCGCCAACGTGGTATACAATTTTAGAAATCGGTTGTTTGGACGTTTTTTAAACCTGCCGGTTGAATATTATGATCAGACCTCTTCTGGTAAACTTCTGTCCAAACTTCTCTATAATGTCGATCAGGTCACCTCGGCCACAGGTTCGGCTATCATCACGGTGGTTCAAGATGGTAGTTTTGTCATCGGTCTTATTGTTGTGATGATCGTCACCAGCTGGCAGCTGTCAATCACCATTGTTTTTGTGGCACCGGTGCTGGCAATTTTTATCAGCTTTATCAGCAGACGGTTTCGCCACTACAGTCGCAATACCCAATCAGCCATGAGTGATGTGACTCATGTGGCCGAGGAGACGCTGGTCAACTACAAGGAAATCCGCGTTTTTGGTGGTCAGGACTATCAACGTCAGAAATTTGATAAGTCTTTGCGCTATACCTACAATCAGCAGTTAAAAACGATGAAACTCGACGGGTTGTCATCACCATTGATCCAGTTTATCGGTGCTATCGTGCTGGCGGTAATCCTGTTTATTGTGGCGAGCTTTGGTCTCAAAGAAGGAGGCTGGCTTGATGCCGGTGGATTCGTGGCTTTTTTCGCCTCGATGATGGCGATTTTAAAGCCGATTAAAAACCTGACCAGGGTTAATGCCACGATTCAAAAGGCCATCGCTGCCACCGAAGATATCTTTGATATTATCGATCATGAACAGGAGATTGACACGGGAGAGAAAACCATTGTCCGAGCCAAAGGAGACGTCCGCTTTGAGGATGTCAGCTTTCGCTATCGTGGTACCAAAGAAGATGCCTTATCTCATATCAATCTCACTATTGACTGTGGCAAAATGATTGCACTGGTTGGGCGTTCCGGTGGTGGCAAGTCAACCATGGTCAACCTTTTGGCGCGTTTCTATAAGCCGACAGATGGCAAGATTTTACTCGATAATATCGATATCGCCGAGCTTACACTTCAAAACCTTCGTGCCCAGATCTCTTTGGTTTCACAGCACGTTAATCTGTTTGATGACAGTATCTTTCACAACATTGCCTATGGAAAGGAAGGTCAATGCGCTTTGGAGGAAGTCATCGCCGCGGCGAAAGCGGCGAATGCCTGGGAATTTATTGAAAACCTGCCAGATGGGCTTGATACGCTTGTGGGGCAGAATGGTTTCAACCTGTCAGGAGGGCAGCGTCAGCGCATTGCCATCGCCAGAGCCATATTGAAAGATGCACCGGTATTAATACTCGATGAGGCCACAAGTGCACTGGATAATGAATCGGAGCGTCTGGTTCAGCAGGCCTTAAATCGCCTGATGAAGAATCGAACCACATTTGTGGTGGCTCATCGTTTAAGCACCATTGAGCATGCCGATTTGATCGTGGTGATGAATCACGGCGTCATCGAAGAGACCGGTACCCATGACAGCCTGCTGGCCAAAAATGGCTTGTATGCGCAGCTGTATCAACAGTCCTTTGCCGAGTAAATCATGCGCTGGATTGAGAAGCATTGGTATCGATCTGGAAAAAGCTGCTTGGCTCGGCTTTTGTGGCCGACGGCGTTGACCTTTCAGTTTAGTTCACGGCTGCGTCGTTACTTTTTGACACAGAAAGCCCATAAAAGTGCTCTGCCGGTTATCGTTATCGGCAATATCAGTGTCGGTGGAACCGGGAAGACGCCGGTGGTAGAAGCGCTTTATCGCTGGTTGAGAAAAAGAGGATTTCATCCTGCTATTATCAGTAGAGGTTATGGTGGTGTGAGTCACTACCCGCATTTGATCGATGATAGAACGACGCCTTTGCAATGTGGCGATGAGCCTTATATGCTCTATCACAGTCTTGAGCAGGCGAGCATAGTTATCGATTCTAAGCGTAGCCGATCCGTAGATTATATCGAAAAACAGCTTTCTCAGGTGGACATCATCATCAGCGATGATGGTCTGCAGCATTATAAGCTGGCGCGCGACTATGAGATCGTTGTGGTTGATGGTCAGCGCGGTTTTGGCAATGGTCTGTGCCTGCCGGCAGGACCTTTGAGAGAATCGGTATCGCGCCTAAACACCGTCAATGCCATTATCGTCAATGGCAATCGTGAGTTCAAGATCGCCGATAACGATAAGTCTTACTCAATGCGACTTGCTCCGGTCTGTTTTGTTCGCCTGATGGATGGGCAATGTCTCGGACTTCATGAATTCAAAGATAAAAGGGTGAATGCCATCGCCGGTATTGGCAATCCCCGGCGTTTTTTTGAGACCTTGGAAGATCTCAGCTTGTCGGTGACGGGTTTTCCTTTTGCCGATCATTTCCACTATCGATGGGAAGATCTCAGGGATTACGATGAAAAAATACCGTTGATCATGACCGAAAAGGATGCGGTGAAGTGTCAGGGTTTTGCCAAAGCAAACTGGTATTATCTGAAGATTGAAGCGGAAATTGAATCGAGCTTTTATCAAGCATTTGAAAGTTGGTTCATCAGCCAGCAAAATAATGAAAAACGTTTTTAGCTGGAGAAGTAAATTTGCATAAACGTATTCTTGCCATTTCTGTGCCGCTTATTCTGTCCAATATCAGCGTGCCTTTATCCGGGCTTATTAAACCATGTGTGCGGCTTTAGCCTAAGCGACTGCAAAAACGCTTCCAGCGTCTGGTAAAGACAGACTCTTGGTGATAATCCGATACCGGTGTTGCTGCCAATACCTTATCGATCAGTTTGAAATCATTGCCTAAAAGGGCAATGTCGCCACCGGCGGCAAAAAAACGGCAACAGACAGATTCAGGATCGCTGGTGGCTGTGGCGGCAAACATCCCCAGATCATCGCTGAAGATAATCCCATCAAATTTCAATCTTTTCCTTAGAATATCAGCTATCCAGATCGGTGACTGTGAGGCGATGTTTTTAGTATCGATTTGCGGATAGAGCACATGTCCAACCATTATGGCATCGGCTTTATGCTCATGGATAAGCGAGATAAACGGCAACAGGTCATTTTCTGCTAACGATGTAAAAGGTTGATGGTCAATGGCTATTTCAAGATGAGTATCGGCAACGGTGCTGCCATGACCAGGGAAGTGCTTCAGTGTCGCCGGCATATGATAGCGATGCATGGCGTCGATATAGATTCTGGCGATACGGCAGATCTCCTTTGGATTCGCACTAAAGGCTCGTTCTTTGATGATACGGCTTTGTGGATGATAGCAATCGACAACCGGAGCAAAGCTTATGTCTAGACCGTGTTTTTTTAAATCTAAAACCAGCGTTTTGGCATGCTCTGCGATAATCTTATCCATTTTATCAGCGAGATTAAAAGGTGGCTCGAGCGGGTGAAAACCATCGGATTTAAAGCGCTGAACTCGACCGCCTTCATGATCGACGGCGATAAGGATATCTGGACGAATGATTTTGATGGCTTTATTCAATCGTATGAGTTGAGCGCTGTTGTCAAAGTTTCTGGAAAACAGAATGATGCAGACGACAGCAGGATGGCGAATTCGTTTTTTGTCCGCCTCATTGAGCGTCGTGGACTCAATACCGATACAGAAGTGTTTGTTATGCATGATGGGTGGGATCAGCGAGCCTGGTCTTTTTGATCGCTTGAGTTGGCCGTATCGGTCGATTTTACCGAGGCATCCGCTTGAGCTGTGGTGATTGTCGTGTCTGTTTTGCTTTGATCTGCGCCAGAAGTCTCATCGACAAGCGGAGAGCCAAGCATGACCACATTCTGTTTTTGAGCCTCTGCCTGCTGCGTCAGGTAGAAATTATAAACGCTGTAGCCCAAAGCCGCCAAAAGGATGAGAATAACAAGACGGTTGAGATAGTCAAATCCTGTCATTCTGCCACGGCGATGGTGTTTATAGTCGAGATAGTCGATATGGTTGAGCAGAGCCAGAATTTTTTTCTCCGGCATGTTCAACGCTTCAGCGTATTTGCGATAATAGCTCTTAAGTGGTGGAATGCCGATATCGAGAGCAAAGATGTCGTTACTGTCTTCAAGCATTTGTATAGTTTTGTCGCTGATGCTGAGTTGGCTGGCAATTGCCTCGGTGGTGAGCTTTTGTTTTTCGCGCATCTCAATCAGCTGTTTCTGATAGTTTTTCATAAAATCCTGGGTTTTCAAGGCGTCGTTATTGATATCTAGTATAATCAGCCGGCTATGGCACGGCAATATTTTTCACACTACCTGTGTGGCTGAAGATCATGGGTGGGAGTTTATACGCCTGGTTTGTCTTTTTAGGCAGGAAAATGAATACACTTTCTATCCGTGTGACAGTGGGATTCATCTCATTATTTCAGATAACAAGTGATCAATATAATCGGTCATTGAGTTTAATACATGAAGCTCAAAGGTCATGGAATCAAGGCGATAAAAAATCACACCAGCATGTCCCAGGTGGCTTTGTGCCACGCAGGCAATCGGAAATGCCGATTCGTCAAAATTAAGCGGGCAGAAGCCATTTAAAATCGTGCTGACACCGTTAAATTTTAAAACAGAACGAGCATTGGATACATCGACGATGGCGGTGGTGATGTCTTGCTTTATTAACGCGGATTTCATCTGCCACAGGTGGCCATAGGTTTTATTGTCGGCATTAAAACCAACATAAAGCCATTCATCCGGTCCCAGGCACATCAAGCGACCATCATTATTTTGTGTGCTCTTGCCGACAGATCTTGGCAGTGCCAGATTTAATGTCTCGGCAATGTTGTTGCGAAATAATGTTTGATGCTGATCGCCTCGAATCGTGATTTGGCGATAGTGATTGATCCACATGAGTCTCTCCTAAATAAAACAGGCATCGACAATATCGACGGCTTGGGTTGTTTTATTGCCGATATCGGCGGCATAGATGGTTTTGTTAGGGTAATTTTTTCCGGATTTAAGTAAAGCAAGTGCAAAGCTTCTGCCTAGATTGGGACTGAAGTAGCTGGAGGTGACATGACCGATGATCTCTACAGGGGGCTCATCAACTTCAGCCTCGGCAATAAGGTTAGCTCCTTCAGGAATGACCAGATCGGGATCGTGTGTCAGCAAACCAACCAGCTGTTTTCGGTCGCCACGTTGACTGTCGCTTCGATACAGAGAGCGACAGCCGATAAAATCGCCTTTTTTCAGATTCACCACCCAACCCATGTCTAGATCAAATGGAGTGACGGTGCCATCGGTTTCCTGCCCGATAATGATAAAGCCTTTCTCGGCACGTAAAAGGTGCATGGTCTCAGTTCCATAAGGAGTCAGCCCCAGTGGCTGGCCCAGCTGATAAATATGTTCCCATAGCACCTTGCCAAATTGCGCCGGAACATTGATTTCATAGCCGTTTTCACCACTGAAGGCAATGCCAAAAATGCGAATGGGAATCTCGAGACCTTCATGGTTCAGATAGCCGCATTTAGCATCGAGCGCTTTTATCTGACCAGCATCGATGTCACTGTTGTTTGACAGCAGTTGAGATAAAATCGCCTGACTGTTTGGACCCGACAGGCTGATCACCGCCCATTGTTCAGTGACAGAGGTCAGATAAACGTCCAGCTCAGGCCATTCTGTCTGCAGCCATTTCTCCATCCAGGACATAACCATGGCGGCATTGCCGCTGGTGGTGGTCATATGGAAATGATGCTGATCAAATCTTGCCGTGACTCCATCATCGATGATCATACCATCCTCCCCCAGCATCACGCCATAGCGACAACGGCCAGGTTTGAGGGTATCCCAGCGATTGGTATAGATACGATTGAGAAAAACGGCGGCGTCTTTTCCCTGAATGTCAATTTTGCCAAGGGTTGAGCCATCGAGCATGCCGGCACTTTGACGTGCAGCTTTGGACTCCCGCTGTAGCGCCTGTGCCATGGTTTCACCCTCAAAGCTTTGATAATAGCGTGGACGCCACCAGTTGCCGACGTTTTCAAACACGGCATGATGGTTGATATGCCAGTCATGGATGACGGTGGTGCGGTTGGGGGCTAGTGCATTTATGCCTCTGTCGAAGGCGGCGATGGCGCCAAATGAAATAGGGGTAAAGGGCGGGCGATATGTGGTGGTGCCGATCTCGGCCTGTGGAAGCTGGCTGAATTTGGCGATCAAATAAAAGAGATTAACATTACCGGACTTGCCTTGATCCGGAGCCATGCCGCAGGTGGTATAGCGCTTGACATGCTCGACATTGCAAAAACCCTCATCCATCGCTTGATGAACATCATAGATGGTGACATCACTGGCCGTATCGATAAAGCTTTGACGCATCTGTTTGACATCACTGCAGTCAACCAGGCACCAAAGATGTGCCGGGGAGGTAAAAAGAGGCTCGTCGGTTTCCAGATGCAACTGTGTCGTTGGTTTTCCTAAATTTTGAAGCAGGCGATTGCCGATGTCATTGACTTCTTTTATAACCTGACGAAAGCTTTGCGTACCGTTGATGCCACCGCAGGAAAATTGATTTTTCTCGACAGCCTCACCGGGGCGATAACTGCCGATATTCTCATCGTAGATAACTCTGCCACCGGCATGACTCCAGAGGTTGATCACGGGAATAAAACCACCGCATACAGCCAGAAGATCACAGTCGATATCATGTTGTCCTTGTGGTGTTTTAAGGGAGATGCCTTTTACCCGCGACCATCCCCTTGTGGCGGTAATAATGCTGTTTGTTTTGACATCGATATTGTGTTTCTCGGCAAGATCAAGCCAGTGTTTTTCAGGATCGGAGCGAATATCGATAATGGCATTGACTTCAATTCCTCGATTGGCAAGTTCGATAGCGCACTGATAGGCCTGATCGTTATTGGTTAGAATAACGGCTTTGCTGCCGGCCAAGACACCATATCGATTAAGGTAGTGGCGTACGGACTGGGCGAGCATAATACCGGGGCGATCATTGCCGGCAAATAATAGTGGCCGCTCCATCTGGCCTGTGGCATGGATGACGCTTTCGGCGCGTATCTGCCATAAGGTTTGTTTTGGGTTTTTAGCCGTAGTTTTTGTTTTGACAGCATCATGTGTCTCGATAAGACCGATATAATTATTGGGATAGTGAGCAAAGGCCAGTGTTTGTGGCAGCAGGGTGATATTCGGGTGGTGTTTAAGTTCATCTATTGTTTTATCGAGCCATTGCTGTGAAGGAAGTTTATCGATAAAGACGGAAGGATCGTCATAGGATTCATTGTTAAGCGTTCCACCCCAGTCATACTGCTCACAGAGAATGATTTTGATGCCGGATTTCGCCAGCAGCAAAGCAGACAGAAGACCACTGAAGCCAGCTCCGATAATAAGGGTGTCACAGTAGGCGTAGCGCCTGGCATAATGATCAGGATCGATTTGCATTGGGCTCACGCCAAGCCCTGCGGTCTGGCGAATTTTTTTCTCATACCAGGGCCATAATTTTTCTGGTTTCATAAATGTCTTATAGTAGAAGCCGGCGCTTAGGAGTGGTTTGAAGGCTTGAGAGAGGGCACGAAAGTCATAGTTAACGCCTGGCCAGCAATTCTGGCTTTTTGCCTTAAGCCCTTCGTAGAGAAGAATATCGGTGGCTCTTCGATTCGGTTCGCTATAAGGGCTTTCCGGCTCCAGTTGAACAAAGGCATTGGGTTCATCGATACCGCTTGAGAAAATGCCACGCGGTCGGTGGTATTTAAAGCCTCGAGCAACAAGGTGGACACCGTTGGCAAGAAGTGCGGAAGCCAGCGTATCTCCTTCAAAACCGCTGTATTTTTTGCCGTTGAAGACAAACTGAATTTTGTTTTTAAATGGGTGGTTATTGATGCGATAGGGTTGTGGCTCCATGGATTAGCTCCTAGATAACGACTTGACTCAATTGTCTATCGACATCGGCTTTGCCAATGGCGTAAACGTTTATGATTTTATTTGTGGTCGTGTCTCTGATAACCTTAAACCAGCGTCGGCAACCATGATCATGACACCATTGCTCTTCAAACAGGCCCTTGGGGTTGGCGTGGAAAAAAAGATACTCTCCCCAGGCTTGGTCATCAAGGTTTAAACTGTTTTTTGGGTAAGGGCGATTTGCCTGACCACCACAACTGAATTCCGTCTGATTTCTGAGGCCACACCAAGGGCATTTGATTTCAAACATGACTTCTCCCTTTTTGTTTATGTTTAACTTGTTTTCTTGTTTAGTGTGCCACGGCGGCGGCGCCATGTTCGGCGATAAGTGCGCCATTGTAGAAACGCTCCAGCGTGTGGTATTGATTCGTATGATAAGGTCTATCATGGGCGATGGTATGGGCCAAAGCATAGCCCGATCCGGGAGTAGCTTTAAAACCACCGGTGCCCCAGCCACAGTTGATATAGAGATTTTTAACAGGAGTAAGTCCAATGATGGGGCTGGCATCTGGAGCGATATCAACATTTCCAGCCCACTGGCGCATCATTCTCACACGGCTAAAGATTGGAAAGATTTGCAGCAAGGCGGCGATGGAATTTTCAATGACATTGAAATGGCCGCACGGGCGATAAGACTGAAAACCATCGATGCCGGCGCCGATGACAAGCTCCCCCTTATCGGATTGACTGACATAGGCATGTACGGCGTTGGACATCACCACCGTTGGCATAATCGGCTTTAATGGCTCGCTGACCAACGCCTGCAGAGGATGGGTGCTAATGGGAACCTTGAAGCCTGCCATTGTCGCGAGCAATGACGAATGCGCCGCCGCGACAATGGCCAATTTTCCGCCCTTGATATTGCCTTGTGTGGTGACAATCTCGCTGAATGTCGAATTTTCAGTTTTAATATCGAGTACTTCGCATTGCTCGATAATATCAACACCAGCCTCGGATGCTTTTCGAGCAAAGCCCCAAGCCACGGCATCATGTCGTGCCACACCGCCATCGGGCTGAAACGAGCCGCCTAAGATTGGAAATCGACAGTCGTCATTGATATTGATGATGGGGCAGTGCTTTTGAATCTCCTGTGGCTCTTGCCACACACTGTTGATGCCATTTAACTGATTGGCATTGACACGGCGTTTGATATCGCGAACTTCCGTCTCGTTATGAGCAAGATTAAACACCCCTCTTTGGCTGAACATCACATTATAATTCAGTTCAACACTTAAGTTTTTCCACAGGCTCAGGGCATGCTCATAGATCAAAGCGCTGGGTTCATAGAGATAGTTTGAACGCACGATCGTGGTGTTTCTGGCGACATTGCCGCCACCAAGCCAGCCTTTTTCAACGATAGCTACATTGGTGATATTAAACACATGAGCAAGGTAATAAGCGGTGGCTAAACCATGTCCGCCGGCACCGATGATGATGACATCATAGTATTTTTGAGGCTGAGCTTTGCGCCAGGTCGGCGTCCATTTTTTGTTTGTCAATGCATGTTTGGTCAGTGACCACCACGAATAGCTGTTTGCCATATCCATTCCCTTGATTTGCTGCATCAAGTTTATGATAAAGCAAAAATTTTGGCAAAATCACCCCTGTCATAGCAATTCTTGATGAAAAATCGATAAAGATGAAAAATCGATAAAATAGTTATAGCCAAAAATTTTTAAAAAATAGACTATTTACATTTTCGATTGCTTTTGTCTGTGTTAGGATCACAAATGATGATCCTAAAGCAACAAGGAGATGTTTATGCAGGAGAGAGTCAAAGCACTGGTTGTCGGAGGTGGTGTCGTCGGTGTCAGCACGCTTTATCATCTGGCAAAGCGGGGCTGGCGTGATGTGGCTTTGATTGAACAGCATGATCTGACTCAGGGTTCAACCTGGCATGCTGCGGGTCTTTTGCCGCTGTACCAGATGAGCTATAGTGTTGGTCAGCTTCATAAATATAGTGTCGATTTATATCAACGCCTGGAAGCGGAAACCGGTCAGGCCGTGAGTTTCCATAAAACAGGAAATCTTCGCATTGCCACCACCGCTGATCATATGGATGAGTTTCGCCATTACAGCGGAACGGCCAATACGCTGGGCGTGCCCTATCGTATGGTCTCTACCGAGGAGATTAAAGAACTGTGGCCATTTGCCGAGCTCGATGATGTCATCGGTGGCATCTATCATCCCGAAGATGGGCATATTGCCCCGGCAGATGTCACCCAGGCCTTGGCCATTGGTGCCAGAAATCTGGGTGCCAGTATCTATCGCCAAACGGAAGCGATAGAGTTTATGCAGCTGGACAATGGGCACTGGCGTGTTCATACCAATCACGGAGACATCACCTGTGAACACTTGATTTTAGCGACCGGCTTCTATGCACGAACCATGGCAAAAAAATTAGGGCTGGATCTGCCGGTGATTGCCGTGGAGCATCAATATATTGTCACCGATGAGGTGCCGGAACTGCTGAGTCGCTATCGTGATGGTTTGAAAGAGTTACCGGTCTTGCGTGATGCCGATCATTCCTATTACATGCGTGAAGAGAGACAGGGTCTTATTCTTGGACCTTATGAAAAAAAGGCGCCGGCTTGGGCGGTGGATCGTGTACCCGAGCGCTTTGTACAGCAACTTCTAGAGCCGGATTATGATCGTTTGGAGCCCTATATTGAAGCGGCAATCCGGCGGGTTCCGATGTTTGGTCGAGCCGGTATTAAGGATTGTATCAATGGACCGATTGCCTATACGCCGGATGGGGCGCCATTGGTTGGGGCGGCTTTCGGTTTGAAAAATGTCTGGCTGAATGAGGGTCATAGCTTTGGGATTACGGCAGCAGGTGGAGCCGGTAAATTTCTGGTTGATTTGATTGTCGATGGCGTTCCAAGTATCGATATGAGCGGTGTGGATCCACTGCGATTTGGTCGTTATGCCACTAAAAATTATACCAGATTAAAAAATGAAGAGGCCTATGAACATGTCTTTGTCATCCATTTTCCGCTGGAAGAGCGACCGGCGGCAAGACCGGCCAAAACGGCGCCCTGTTATGATCGTTTGAAACAAAGAGGGGCGGTTTTCGGTCAGCAGCAAGGTTGGGAGCGAGCCAACTGGTTTGCGCTTCCTGGCATGGAAGCCAAAGATAGATACAGCTTTCATCACACCAATTTTTTTGATCCGGTCAAACGAGAATGTCTGGCGGTCAGAAGAAAGGTTGGGTTGATTGATTTAACCGCCTTTTCCAAGTTTGAAATCAAAGGCGAGGAGGCCGGTCTATTTCTCAATACGCTGGTGGCCAATCGCCTGCCTCAAAAGGATGGGCGTATCACGTTGGCTCATGCCTTGACCGCAAACGGTGGTGTTGATAGCGAGTTCACTATCACTCGAGTCGATAAACAACATTACTATCTGATCAGTGGTTCGGCGGCAGGGTGCCATGATCTTGACTTGTTATTGAGACATAAAAAGTCGGGTCAAGCCGTGGAGATTCGCGATATCAGTGATGATTATGGTGTGCTGGTCATTGCCGGACCCGATGCCCGAAAAGTATTGAGTAAATTGAGCGATGACGATTTATCGAATCGGGGATTTCCTTGGTTGACGGCGCGCTGGATTGAACTGGGTGTGTGTCCTGTGTATGCGATGCGGGTGAATTTTGTCGGTGAGCTGGGTTGGGAGCTTCATCATAAACTGCCCTATCAAAATCAGATCTTTGACATGTTGATGGAGGCTGGCGCCGAGTATGATATTCATCTGTTTGGAACGAGAGCTTTGGAATCTTTGCGCATTGAGAAATCCTACCGATTCTGGAACAGCGATCTGACCAATGAATATAGCTTGCTGGAATCCGATATGCGTCGATTTATCGATTTTGGCAAAGATTTTCCAGGGAAACAGGCCTTGATCGATCAGCAGCAACAGGGAATAAAACGGAAGCTTGTGACCCTTAAGATCGACGTCGATGATCGCGATGCCTTTGGCAGCGAACCGATTTATCTACCAGGAAGTGATGAGGTCATCGGGCGGATAACCAGCGGTGCTTTTGCTCATTTTCTGGATTGCTCCATGGCGATGGGTTATGTGCCCATTGAGCAGGCAACGGTGGGTTGCCGGCTTGAAGTTGAGCTTCTGAAGAAGCGTTTTGATGCGGTTGTGGTTGAGGATTCTCCTTATGACCCAAACAATGAGAGGATAAGACGATGAAAATACTGGTAGCGGTTAAAAGAGTGATTGCTTCTTCCGTCAAGGCGCATGTTAAATCGGATCAAAGTGGTGTGGTGACAGAGAGTGTAAAAATGGCGATGAATGACTTCGATGAGGTTGCCGTTGAAGAAGCCGTGCGTTTGAAAGAAGCCGGTAGCGCCGATGAGGTGGTGGCCGTGTCAATCGGGACGGGAAAGTCAAAAGATGTTATCCAACATGCACTGGCTTTAGGCGCCGATCGTGGCATCTTGGTTGAAACCGATGAAGAAACCGAGCCTTTGGCGGTGGCTAATGCACTGAGAGCGCTGGTCGAGCGAGAAGGTGTCGATCTTGTGCTGATGGGCAAACAGGCCATCGACAACGATGCTTCTCAGGCGCCACAGATGCTGGCAGGTCTACTAAACTGGTCACAGGCGGCTTTTGTGTCGAGATTGACTTGTGAAGGTCATTCGATGACGGCCGTTCGAGAAGTCGATCAGGGGCTGCAGTTTTTGGCCTTTAATCTGCCTGCGGTAATCAGCGTCGATCTGCGCCTAAATACACCGCGTTATGCCAATATGCCAAGCATTATGAAAGCCAAGCGCAAACCGATAGAAACCATACTGGCAAAAGAGCTTGGTATCGATTTTACCCCAAGACTTCAAACCATCAAGGTCACAGAACCTGATGGACGTGACAAGGCGACGATGATACATTCGGTGGATGATTTATTGCTAAAACTAGAAGAAGAGGGAGTGCTCTGATGCAAGCGTTAGTGGTTTTAGACTATGAGAATGATAAGATAATCAGCGCTTCTTTGAGTGCATTGACGGCGGCTAAACAGCTGAAATGCCCGATTGATGCGCTTATCATGGGAGGATTATCTGAGGCGGTTATTAAAGCGGCGCAAAAGCTGCCCCATATCGATACCGTCTATGTGGCAGATCATACCAGTCTTGCTGATTTGCTGCCGGAAAATGCCGCCCTGGTTATCGCTAAATTGGCTGAAAATTATGATTATATTATCAGCGCCCATACTACCCATGGGCGTAATATCATGCCGAGAGTGGCGGCCTTGTTAGATGTGCCCCAGGTCTCTGATGTTATCGAGATTATCGATGCCAATACTTATGTTCGCCCCATCTATGCCGGCAACGCCTATGTGACGGTGAGAAACACCGCGTTCAGGCAGGTTGTGACGATTCGGGCAGCGAGTTTTGATCCGGTTGAAATTGGTGATGATCAGGCCTTACTTTCTATCGTTGAAGTCCAGGAGCAAAAACCGTTGACGATCTGTCAAGGCTGGGAGGTGCATAGCAGTGAGCTACCTGATCTGGCGACGGCTTCAAGGGTAATATCGGGAGGGAGAGGTCTGGGTAGCAAAGATCAGTTTCAGGTGCTTGAGTCTATCGCTCAGAGACTTAATGCCGCCGTTGGGGCTTCACGTGCGGCGGTGGATGCTGGTTTTGTCACCAATGACTATCAGGTCGGTCAAACCGGCAAGATCATCTCTCCCGATCTCTATATTGCAGTAGGGATTTCAGGTGCCATACAGCATCTGGCGGGGATGAAGGATAGCAAATGCATCGTCGCCATCAATAAAGATCCGGATGCACCGATATTTCATCATTGTGACTACGGCATGGTGGCTGATTTATTTGAGGTGTTGCCACAGTTAGACATCGCACTTCAACAACGCCATGTCAGTAAGGATAGTGTTATTTAAGGGTTTGGCGGCTTACAGACATAAAAAATGAAACTAATACATGAAATAGAGTCAGAAAATTTAATTCCTCAGCAATGATGGGTTGAAAAATTTAGAGCAAAAAAAGGAAAGTCGCTTATTTATATGATGAATGTTGGTAAAAAGTTTGGTTTTTATATCTTTATTGAGTTATTATAATTTTTAGATTAAATTTCATAAGTTTTATGTATGATGGAGTGTAAAATCTCTTTTCCAAAGATATTTGATAATGTAGAAATATATTCTAATTTGAGCATTGAATCTATTAAAAAAATGTTTTTTATAAGAAGACTAGCGTCAGTTGTCGGCAAAAACATATCGATTGTTAATATAACGTACATAACTATTAATAAAAACACTATGGATGCGAAATTATTATCTTCGGCGCCTTCTGTGGGTATGAAGTATTGGCAGAGTGGACTGTGGAAGCACGAACAAATTTTAGATCTGAATGAAATAAGACCTATTTATAACAGAGAGATTAGTTTTAATAAGCTAACACGACAACGTTACTACTCATTTCTCGATGATATATCTGCGACGGATTCATTTGTATTCGAATATGGTATGGGACAGTATAAGGATGCTTTTATTGTGGTGCTCTCTAGCGAAAAGGAAATCGATATCAGTCAGCTTTATTATGTTATGCATGAGGCGGTGTGCCACTTTTATAGTCGTCTTCAGGGTATTAAAACCTATTTTAATTTATCAAAATTTGTTCAAAGTAGCGATCGATGCCAATTATTGGACTCTAAATTTAATTTTTATCAGCTATTGAAAAAGAACTATGAAATTACGCGCAAAAACTATGATTATCTTTATGGTGTGATGCTGGGCTTAAGTTCTCAGCAGATGTCTATGCTGTTTAATCGCTCACCGCGAACCATCGAAAATTCGATAAATAGAATAAAGTCAAAGCTTGGGTGTTTAAGTAAGCTTGAATTGCAGGCTCTGATGAAAGTTCAATATATCCAAAACGTGTCTCATTGGATTGAACAAAATAAAAAACATATTCATCTGGGTGCCTCGGGCCTCATAATAGATTTTGTATATCCATATACAAAATCGAATCGGCTATCCTCGGCGGCATAAATTTTGCCCGGGACGTCCGCCTCGCCAGCATACCTTCACAAATTCACTGCGTTCATTCCGAGCAGGCAACTGTCTCCGATTCTACTCTACGCCTTGGGTACAAGCTGTTTCACAGACTTCGCTCTGGCGCCTACGGCACGACGCTTGCTGATTACAGCGCAAGGCTACCCGGGTCTACTCGACCTCGCGTTCCGCTCTCCATGTCTCGCAGCGTCGGCCAATGAGCTAGCATTTTTATAACTTTACTGAAGGTTGATGGCCTCGTTGATTTCAATGCAATATGGATATCTTAGCCATTAAACTTTGCCTTTGCATTCCAGGTCAAGGCAAACAACATCGAGGCGGCAAAGGCGG
>JBMSHD010000005.1:0-39587 GCA_049416425.1 Francisellaceae bacterium
CAATGGTTCAACGCCATTGTACAAGGTTTTCAATTTTTTGGGGAGTTTTCAGTATTTTATGGTTTTAATATCAAATCAGCAATGTTTTGCGGTCAATTTATCAAGTTTACGATTGGGCTTGTGCCCTTCTTTTTAGTCGCATTTGCGCAAATGCAATTTTGCCAATTGTTAAGATAAAGGACTAATAGTATGATCAATGAAACACTGGAAATAGCCATCACCAAGCCTAAGGACAGCGTCATCAAAACTCCGCCAGTAAGGCCGGTAAAACTCCAGCTAAACCCAGATGACAGTGTGTATAAAACGCCTGCAATCATGCCTTGATGAGTGATCGGAACACTGTTTGAGAAATCGACGGTAATCAGTGAGAAAATCATCATATCGCCACAGGCAACAAGAAAGGTTTGCACATATAGCACGGCCATCCATTTGCTGGAATGAAGAGAAGCGATAAGAATAAGCAGTAAACTGCCGCCAAGCACCAATAAAATAGCGATGATAGACAGATGACGATGGGCAATAAATTTTTGCAATATCGGCAATATAATCATGGCAGATAGCATAAGCGAGATGCAATCGCCAGAGCATAATAAGGTGCGATAAAGCCAGCCGAGAGATTGCTCATCATCAATATGCCCGTTTCATTGGTTTAGTTGCTGAAACACAGAACTGCTGACCGTTATGACGTGTTATAAATGGATTAGTGGCGGTTATTTCGCAAGTCAACTGTGGGCATTTGGCTTTTTTTCTCGTAAACTTACGCTATCGATAATGTATTGGTGCGCCTGTTTATGAGAAAGCGTATTTCCTTGTCAGACTATAAGCATTTAAGAGGAATTGAGCGAGAATCTTTGAGGATGAATGGCGATCAGCTTGCCAGAAGCATGCATCCGCAAGCCTTAGGCTCAAAATTGACAAATGCCCATATCACGGTGGATTTTGCTGAGAGCCAGCTGGAGTTGATTACGGCTCCTTCCTCCTCGGTTGTCGACGCGTTTTTAGAGCTTAAGAACCTCACGGCCTTCACGCTTCAAAACATGCCGGAGAGTGAGTTTATATTAAATGCCAGCATGCCCTTGTCACTGAAAGACGACGATATTAACATTGCCTGTTTTGGTGAGTCTAATTCCGGTAGAATGAAAGAGATCTATCGCAAGGGGTTGGCGCTTCGGTATGGTAAGATCATGCAGACCATTTCGGGGCTTCATTATAATTTTTCCTTTGATCCACAATTGCTGGAAAGAGTTGCCAACGAGAATGGTCTTGATACCAATGCGCAGTATTTCTCACTGATCAATCATTTTTTTGAATACATGTGGCTTCTGCCTTATTTTTTTGGAGCCTCACCGATATGTGCCAAGAGCTCGGTGATGATCAAACCCGATTATCTAAGCGATTTTGATGATAACAGCTATCTCGGTGAATTTGCCACGAGTCTTAGAATGAGTGATCTGGGGTATCAATCACCGGCACAGGATAGTCTGTTTATTTCCTACCGAGGGCTCAAAGATTATGTTCATGATCTGGTGCAAGCGACCAAGACACGCTTTGCGCCGTTTGCGAACTTTGGTTTGTACGATGGGGAGCATAAGCGTCAGCAGTTAAATGAGGCTATTTTGCAGACGGAAAGCGAATACTACAGCAGCATTCGCCCGAAGCAGGTAGCCAGGCGTTGTGAACGACCAGCCTGTGCATTGATGGATCGAGGAGTCAGCTACCTTGAGGTCAGGCTTTTGGATATCAACCCGTTTGTTAAAAACGGCATTGATCGTTATATGGCTTATTTTGTTGAGGCATTACTGATGACCTGTTTATTGAATAAGCCGGTTGAATACTGTCGGCAACGTGTGGCAAGAAACAGAGAGAACTTGAGTCAAGTGGTTAAATATGGACGAATGCCAGGATTTCAGCTGGCAATCAAGGATCATAGCAAGCTTTCTTTGGCAGAGTATGGCATGAGGCTTTTAGATGATATTGAGGCCGTGGCCATGCAGATGGGGGATGATTATGCTCATGCTGTGTCTGAGCAGCGTCAGAAACTTGGAAACCCTGATAAGACGCGATCGGCCGAGGTTGTCATTGAAGCGACATCCTGTGGCGGTTATGATAAATGGATCTTAAAACAGTCTCGTGCGTTTTCAAAGAGCATGCGTCAATATCCCATTCCTCGGCATATATTGCAAAATCTCCAGCGAGAAGCGGAGGATTCTCATGTTGCAGAGCAGATGCTTGAGAAATCAAGCAAGGACAGTATTACAGATTACATAGATCGATATTATCGCTCGGCGAAGGATTGTGTTCAGGGAGTATAAGAGAGGTGCTTAATTGATCGGCGTTAGGCGCTCGAAAACCTCAAAATCAAAATCATGTTCATTATTTTCATCTTTCTGATAATGGCGATGACCTATTCTCTGCCAGTTAGCTTGATCCCATGAGGGGAAAAAAGCATCGGCCTGACTTTGGGTGTTGACATGAGTGATATACAGGCGCTGAACAAACGGTAAAAACAGGGTATAGATTTCTGCGCCCCCGATAATAAAAATTTCCTGTGTGGGTCGATTCTTTTCCAGATGCAGAATGTCATCAACATCATGAGCGATAATGCAGCTTTCCTGTTGGTAGTCTTTATCGCGGGTGAGAATGACATTTTTACGATTTGGTAGTGGACAACCGATGGAATCGAAGGTTTTACGCCCCATGACGATATAGTGAGCTTCGGTGATTTTTTTAAAATTTTTAAGGTCGTCGGCGAGTTTCCATGGTAAGGCCTTTTTAAGGCCGATGCCACGGCTTTGATCATAGGCGACAATAATTGATAGCATATTTATCGGTTTTGTGATGATTTACTGTGTTTTTTATGGTACAATCCCCACGCTTTTTCGCAAAGCAAAAAATACAAATTAACGGAAACCTCACATGGCTCGACACATCTGCAGGGTGCTCTTTTAGAGTTTGCAGCTGGGAGGCATGGCGGAATAACAACCCAACCATAATTGGAGAAAAAAATGACATTAATGAAAGACATGTTACAAGCCGGTGTTCACTTTGGTCACCAGAAGCGTTTTTGGAACCCTAAGATGAAAGAGTTTATCTTTGGCATTAATCATGGTGTTCACATCGTAAACCTGGAAAAGACCGTTCCTTTGTTTGAAGATGCAGTAAATTTCATCAGCAAAACAGCTGCCAAAAGAGGAAAAATTCTGTTTGTCGGCACCAAACGTCAGGCGCAAAATGTCGTTGCCGAAGAAGCGCGTCGTTGTGGAATGCCTTATGTCAATCATCGCTGGTTAGGCGGTATGCTGACCAACTACAAAACCATTCGTCAATCCATCAAACGTCTTCGTGATCTGGAAAAAATGCGCGAAGATGGCACGTTTGAGCGTTTGACTAAAAAAGAAGCGCTGCAATATAGTCGTGAAATTGAGAAGTTGGAAAAAGTTTTAGGCGGTATCAAAGACATGGGTGGTCTGCCTGATGTTGTTGTCGTTATCGATAGTAAAGAAGAAAACATCGCCATCGAAGAGGCCAATCGTTTAGGTATTCCAGTGGTCGCCGTTGTCGATACCAATTCAAGCCCGGATGATATTGACTACGTCATACCTGGTAACGATGATGCTGTCAAGGCCATTCGGTTTTACTTAAGCACGTTTGCCGATACGATTTTAACGGCAAAGCAGGCGGCTCAAACGGCTGTTGAAGAAGAAGTGGCTGATTCCGCTGAGTCTGACGAGGCATAATTATTACTCACAATCGCTGAAATTGTATTGAAAAAACATAACTTAAGGATCTTGACATGGCTGTAACAGCTCAAATGGTTAAAGAACTTCGCGAGCGCACTGGCGCTGGGATGATGGAATGTAAAAAGGCATTGACCGCCACCGCTGGTGATATTGAAAAAGCAATCGAAGAGATGCGTAAATCCGGTCAGGCAAAAGCCGACAAGAAAGCCTCTCGCACCGCTGCTGAAGGCGTCATCGTGATGGCAAAAAATGCAGACAAAGCCGTGATGGTTGAGATTAATTCAGAGACGGACTTCGTCGCCCGTGATGAGAATTTCAAATCATTCGCCGATGCTGTTGTTGCTGTTGCCTGCAATGCCTCTGATCTTGAAACGTTATTGAACACGAAGCTTGCTACCGGCGAGACAGTTGATGAAGCCAGAAAAGCCTTGATTGCCAAAATTGGTGAGAATATCAACGTGCGTCGTATCGCTGCCGTTGAAGGTGCTAACACCGGTTTTTACAGTCACGGCGGCAGAATCGGTGTTGTCGTGGCGATGGAAGGTGGTGATGAAGCGCTGGCAAAAGATATTGCCATGCATATCGCCGCTTCCAATCCGTTGGTTGTTGCTCAGGAAGATGTTCCTGCCGATGTTGTGAGCAAAGAAAAAGAAATCTTTATCGCTCAGAGCAAAGAAAGTGGCAAGCCTGAGAATATCATCGAGAAGATGATTGAGGGTCGTATTCGTAAATTCCTGGATGAGCAGAGTCTTTTGGGTCAGGCTTTCGTCAAAAATCCTGAGCAGAAAGTTGCCGCTTTGTTGAAAGCGAGTAATGCTAAAGTTCTGTCTTTTGTTCGCTTTGCCGTCGGTGAAGGAATTGAAAAAGAAGAAAGCGACTTCGCCGCTGAGGTGATGAGCCAGGTCAAAGGTGCCTGATCTTAAGATGAAACCAATCAGACGCATTCTGCTGAAGCTAAGTGGTGAGATGCTGTCAAAGGGTCATGACTGTATTGATGTGGCCGCCATCTCAGACATGCTGAGCGATATCAAAGAGGCTTATACTCGTGGTATTGAAATTGGCATTGTGATCGGTGGTGGCAATATCTTAAGAGGTGGTCGCTGTGGTTTTGATCAGCGTATCAAACGCGCCACGGCGGATACCATGGGCATGATCGCGACGATGATCAATGCGCTGGCTTTGAGAGATTTGCTCAATGATATATCTGTTCCTGCTGAGATTTTATCGGCTCGTGGTGTCGATGGCGTTTTGACCTCGACAAGCGCGCATCTGGCAACTCAGTATCTGGCAAGTGGAAAAGTAGTTATATTTTGCGCCGGTACCGGCAATCCTTTCGTGACGACCGACAGCACAGCCAGTTTGCGAGCCATTGAAATTGAGGCTGATGCCATATTTAAGGCAACCACTGTCGATGGCATCTACGATAAAGATCCCAAACAATATGACGATGCAAAACGTTTTAGCCTGCTCAATTATGAGGAAGTACTTAAAAAAGAGTTGGGTGTCATGGATTTGACTGCCTTTATTCAGTGTCGTGATTTCAACATGCCGATCTGTGTATTTAGCATGGAAAAACCAGGTGCCTTGTTGCGGATTCTCGACGGCGAAGCCGAAGGAACATGGGTTGGGCGTTAATGAATTCATGGCTTCGATTACGTTTGTTTGAATATCAATGCTTTGCCTGGGTTTTAAAGTAACGTATCGATGTTTGGCTCCTGGCTGGGAGATGGATTCACGTTTTGGTCGGTTGTTTGTTCTGCAAATGACGGGTTTTAAGGAGACAATTAATGATTAAAGAAATTATTCAAGATGCAAGAGTGCGCATGGAGAAGAGCATTGACAGCCTGCGTCATGATCTGGCCAAGATTAGAACTGGAAGAGCACACCCTGATCTTTTAGCGCATCTCACCATCGACTACTATGGCATGCAGACCCCCATTGCTCAGGCAGCCAACATCAATATACTGGATGCCAGAACATTAGGCATCACGCCTTGGGAAAAAGGGCTTGCCGCTCAGATTGAGAAAGCCATTATCACCTCTGACCTAGGCTTAAATCCCGTCAACTTGGGAGATAGTCTAAGGGTTCCCATGCCGGCACTCAATGAAGAACGAAGACGTGAGCTGGGCAAGCTCGTTCGTTCTGAGGCCGAAAAGGGACGCATCGCGATACGCAATATTCGACGTGATGCCAACAGCGATTTTAAAGAGCTGCTGAAAGAAAAAGAAATCTCTGAAGATGAGGCTAAGCGCGCCGAAGATGATGTTCAGAAACTCACGAATCAGATGACACAACAGGTCGATAAACTGGCTGAGCAGAAAGAACAAGACCTGATGGAAATCTGATTTTTTATGTCAGATTCAAACTTACCGCGCCATGTTGCTATCATCATGGATGGCAATGGACGCTGGGCCAAAAAAAGATTTTTTCCTCGTACACAGGGGCATAAAGCTGCCATCAAGAGTGTACGTGCTGCCATTGAGTTTGCGGCAGAAAATAAGATTCAGATGCTGACGCTGTTTGCCTTTGGGCGTGAAAACTGGTTAAGACCACAAGAAGAGGTCGACACATTGATGCAGCTTTTTACTCAGGTTCTGGTGGATGAGTTGCCATTGATGGAAAAACACCATATCTGTCTCAGTGTTATCGGTGACCGGAGACGCTTGGCACCTCAGGTTCTTGAGAATATTCATATTGCTGAATCAACAACAATCGGAAATCGTAACCTGGCACTTAATATTGCCATTGATTACAGTGGTCAATGGGAGCTTGCAGATGTCTGCCGTCGCCTGGCATTTGATGTGAAAGAAGGGCGTCTATCACCGGAGTCTATTGATGAACTGATGCTAGAGGCCAGCTTGATCAAACCGTCTAATCAGCCGATTGATCTTTTAATTCGCACTAGCGGTGAGCAACGCATTAGCAATTTTATGATTTGGCAATTGTCATATGCTGAATTATACTTTTGTCAAAAGTATTGGCCGGATTTTACAAAAGTGGATTTTAAAAAAGCACTGGATGACTATCAAAAACGACAACGCCGCTTCGGCAAGACCGCAGAGCAGCTTACCTCAGCACCGTCATCACAACGAAACTAACAGGATAATGGTATGAAGCAGAGAATTATTACCGGGGTTATCCTTGGGCTTTTGGTATTATGGGCAATTTTTGGTTTTGGTTCACTTATTTTTAATCTCTGTATTTTGGCGATTTTATTGCTCGGTGCCTGGGAATGGACGCAATTTTGTGGTTGTGATAAACCATGGTCTAAGGTGATCTATCTCGTGATTACGGTAATGCTGATCTATCTGTCATCTGGGTATGTTGTTCTTACGATGGTGGTGGCGCTTTTGTTCTGGATATGGGCTGTATTATTGTTGTGGCGTTATACCAAAGATCAAAAGCCCACTCCCTTGATGTTTCGCTATGTTTTTGGTTTTCTTGTCATTGTGCCGCTGTTTAGCGCCATCTCTGTTTTACATCAATATCGACCGACGCTGCTGTTGGTTTTGATGCTGATTGTGGCCTTTGCCGACAGTGGCGCCTATTTTGTGGGCAGGAAAATGGGAAGACATAAGCTTGCACCGGTGATCAGCCCGAAAAAAAGCTGGGAAGGATTAGCCGGTGGCGTGGTATTTGGTGGCAGCGTCGGTGTGATTGCCAGTTTATTTCTCAATCTTTCACTGCTTGGGCATCTGGGCATGATCGTGATGTCATTTTTGCTGGTGATTATCGCCTTGGTTGGAGATTTATTTGAAAGCATGATCAAACGTCAGTGCGGAATCAAAGACAGCGGTACTATTTTGCCCGGACATGGTGGAATTCTGGATCGTATGGACAGCCTGTTCTCAACGATTCCCATCTATGCCTTTTTTATGATAATAACTGGGATTATTTATCTTTCATAGGAACGTGTCTGAAATAAATTCCCCTTGGCCAGGGAAGTGGGGTGAGAGCCGCCCGAAAAGGGCAAACAATTCCCCTTCATTAGTGAAGTGGGGCAAGGCAACATCTATACTGCGTTTTTGGGCAAATTTCCCAAAATTACGGTGTGGATCAGCGCGCTGCCATAGGTGATTTTCAGTAAGTAGAATAAGGGTAAGTATGGTATAGTTATTGGCAGTATCAGCGTTTATGAGCAAAAACATGAAGAAACTGCCCATTGGAATATCGAGTTTGCAGAAGATCATAAAAGGTGATTATGTCTATATTGACAAGACCAGACATGTTCATAATCTTGTCAACACCGGTGGGGGGTATTATTTTCTGTCTCGCCCCAGACGCTTTGGCAAGTCGCTGTTAATCGATACCATTAAAGAGGCCTTTTCAGGCAATAAAGCGCTATTTAAAGGGCTTTATCTTGAGCATAACTGGGATTGGGAGAGGACTTATCCTGTTTTGTATTTCAGTTTTGGTGAGGGTAATGTTCCCTCTGCTCGAGAAACCGATGCCAAGATTAACAGTTTTCTTGATGAGTATTATTCGTATTACCAGATTGAGAATGTTTATGAAGAAATCAGCACGCGCTTTGCCTATTTAATCAAGCAATTGTCCAATAAACACAATCGCGTCGTCATCCTGGTTGACGAATATGACAAACCGATTTTAGATAATGTTGAGGATAGTGAAAAGGCCATTGCCATCAGGCAGCGACTTAAAAATTTCTACAGTGTGATCAAATCTCAGGATGCCAATATTCAGTTTGCCATGTTGACAGGGGTTTCCAAATTCAGCAAGGTCAGTCTGTTCAGTGATTTGAATAATCTCAACGATATCACGCTTGATGGTCAATATGCCGATATTTGCGGATACAATCAGGCTGAGCTTGAAGCCTCGTTTAAGGCACATCTTGATGAGGGGCAGGTTGATTATAAGCTGCTAAAGCGCTGGTATAATGGTTATAATTTCACTGGCAATGAGGCGCAGAAAGTCTATAACCCCTTTGATATTCTTTTATTTATCAGCAAGGGTTATCGCTATTACAACTATTGGTTTGAGACGGCAACACCGACATTTTTGATCAAGATGGTTGAGAAGAACCGCTATTTTATTCCGGATTTAGAGAATTTAGTGGTTGGTGAGTCGATGTTGTCTAAGTTTGATATCGACATGATGCCTGTGGCTACCCTGTTGTTTCAAACGGGTTATTTGACCATAAAAGAGACTGTCGCCCGCGGTGTGCGCACGGCTTATCGCCTAAGTTATCCAAACTATGAGGTCAAATCAAGCTTAAATGAATCACTGGCGATGATCGGTACAACACCCGATAGAAGAGAACAGGTTCTAGATAGTCTTGTCGACGTATTTGAGTATAATAATTTTCAATCACTACAAAATATATTGAGTCGTCATTTCGCCTCTATCCCTAATGATTGGTATAGAAACAATAATATTCATAAATACGAAGGATTTTATGCCAGCATTGTCTATAGTTTTCTGGCGGCTTTAGGCTATGATTTAATCGCCGAGGATGTCACCAACCACGGCCGGATTGATTTGACCCTCATCATGCCGGATAAGATTGTTATTATCGAATTTAAACTCGCTCGATATGGCGATGCCAAAGCGGCAATCGAGCAGATCAGATCCAGAGGCTATGCTCAGAAATACCAAAATCTGAAGCGTGATATTCATCTTCTTGGCATAAGCTTTGATCCAGCAGCGCGCAATGTTGTGGATTTGAAGTTTGAAACGCTATAGTAGATAATTCTCCTTAACTAAGGTTTAATTTTTTTTCAATCGACTGGATCATAAGTCCTGCAATATCGATATTGGTTGCCGTTTCTATGCCTTCAAGTCCTGGCGAGGAGTTGACCTCAAGCAGCAGAGGCCCTTTATTTGAGCGAATGATATCAACCCCTGCCACCTTGAGCCCCATGGCCTTGGCGGCCTTTATGGCAAGCTTTCTTTCTTGTTGTGTTGTTTTTATTATTCTGGCGCTGCCACCTTGATGCAGATTGGCGCGAAATTCGCCGGCGGCGGCTACTCGCTCCATGGCGGCGATGACTTTATCATCGATGACAAAAAGCCTTAAATCACGTCCTTGAGCCTCTTTGATAAACTCCTGCACCAAGAGGTTTGCCTGTAAGGATTTAAAGGCATTTATCACTGATTCTGCGGCCTTTGTGGTCTCGGCCAGAACGACTCCACGTCCTTGAGTTCCCTCAAGTAATTTGACGATAAGCGGGGCCCCACCGACCATTTTGATGAGATCTTTGGTGTTTGCCGGGGAGTTGGCAAACCCCGTTAGTGGAATGGCGATGCCGTTGTTGCGTAATAATTGCAGTGAAAATAGCTTGTCTCTGGATCGGGTGATGGCGTCGGCGGCATTGAGGCAATAAGAGCCAATACTGTCGAACTGGCGAGTCAAAGCGCAGCCATAAAAAGTCAGTTTCGGCTTGATGCGCGGAATGACGGCATCGATATCGGTCAGGATGTGATTGTCCTTGTAATGCACCTCGGGTTGGGTGCCATCGAGTTTCATGTAGCACTGCTGAATGTTGAGAAATATCATCTCATGGCCACGCTCTTCACCGGCCTCAATGAGTCGCTTGTTGCTGTAGAGTTCGGGATTGCTGGCAAGCACGGCAATTTTAAGTCCGGATTTTTTAGGACTGTAGTGATAGATCTGGTAGAGTTCAGTGGTATTGATGTCCTGCGTATTGAGCGCGATTGACGGGTCGATAATCACACGATTTTGCATGGCCTCGCGTCCAAGCAGCATGCGATAGCCCATGGCGTCACGATCAGCCAGAGTCAGATCGATCTCCCAGCTCTGCGTCGATAAGTTTAGCCGGGTTCTGATGACATAACGTTTGCTGGTCTGACCATTTGAGCTTTTTATGGTGCGATGATCGACAACCGGTGCTTCGCAGCGAAGCGAGATCTTTCGGCTGTGCTGCAGTGGTGTGATTTCAAAACTTGCCCACAGTTGCTCATGACGCTGGAAAGTTTTAATATTGAAAGCGTGTATTGATGAGGTCTGCGCTCCGGTGTCAATGCGAGCCTTGATGGCTGGAATGCCAAGATCATCAAGCGCGCACCACTCGGCATTGCCGATAATGATTTTTTGTTCCATCGTGATTTAAAACCAGGTTGATATACGCTGAATTATATAACACTTTTTAAGTCAAACGATGCATTTTTGTCATCGTTGGCAGAATAGAGCGCTTTCTGGCTTAAAATCACAGGTGTTTCAGGCACCTTTTCGCTATAATTACAGATAGTCTCAATTCGGAAATAAAGTGGTCGATGTGCAAAGACAAAGGTGGAAACAGGCAAAAATAGCCGTGATTTATGGCGGGGCTTCGGCAGAGAGAGACGTCTCGCTTAAATCTGGTGCAGCGGTGATTGAATCGCTAAAGCGAAACGACATCGATGTGATTGCCATTGATGCTGTCGGCGCTGAGCTTGTCGATAAACTAAGAGCCATCAAGCCTGATTGTGCGCTTATTATGCTTCATGGTGGGGATGGTGAGGACGGTCATGTGCAGTCACTGCTTCAACTATTAGAAATTCCCCATACCGGGAGTTCTTTTACCGGTTGTGCGTTATCGATGGATAAGATGTTGAGCAAAGAACGGTGGCTGGCTCATGGAATACGAACGCCTGGCGCTGTATATCTTGATGAGAAGCTCGATATCAAAGATCTCAGTTATCCACTGGCTATTAAGCCGGTTCATGAGGGCTCAAGCATTGGAGTGAGTCGAGTCGATAGAAAAGAAGATTTGGCTGACGCCTATGCGCTGGCGGCGGTTTTTGGTGAGGTGATGGCTGAAGAGTGGATAGAAGGAAGGGAAATATCGGTATCCATACTGCATGATAAGGCATTGCCATCGATATGGATTGAGCCTGCGCGTCAATTCTACGACTACAGTGCAAAATATACGCCTGGAACGCATTATCATTGCCCCAGTGGTCTAAATCAAGAGCAGGAGCATGAAATAGCGAGATTGGCAGAGCGGGCTTTTAAAGTGCTTCATTGCCGTGGTTGGGGGCGAGTCGATTTTATCTTATCTGAAAAAAATCATGCTTTCTACGCTCTTGAGGTCAATACCGTTCCTGGAATGACAGCGCTAAGTCTGGTACCTCAAGCGGCAAAAGCCATGGGAATTTTGTATGATGATCTGGTGATGGCTATCTTAAATACGGCGAAGTGATCGAGTGATGCCAAAGAGAATCATTATTAAGTCCATCTTTGCCGCTGTATTTGTTGGTGTTGTTTTCTGGCTTTTAGTGCAAGTCGCGAAATACGAAAGCAGACCCTTATCCAACATTGAAATTATCAGCAATGAAAGTCTGATTTATACAGATCAAAAGGCGCTGGTCAATCTGCTTAAGCCTTATCGGAAGCTCAGCTGGTTTTCACTCGATGTCGAGAATATTGCCGCCACATTATTATCTTCTTATCCTGGAATTGAACGCGTCAAGGTGGAAAAAAAATGGCCATCGACACTGAAGATCAGCATCGATCAATATAAGCCGATTGCCTGGTGGCAGGATAAACGGCAGATACTTTTAAATAATTTCAGCATTATCATGCCAGCTCAGTTTGTGTATGCCAAGGTATTGCCGCTATATCAAGGGGCAAAGAATCAGGAAAAAGAGATCGATGGGATGTATCATAAGCTGGAGCCTTTGGCCGAAAAAAAAGGTCTTGATATCACCGAGATTGCTCGCGTGGCTGATGGTTGGCAGCTGATCTTATCGGATGGCATTATGCTTTATCTTCCAGATGAAGGTGTTGTGATGAGATTGAAAAAGCTACTTCAGGCCTTGTCGTTAATTTCAGTGGCTAAAGGTGAAAAAATCGGCTATATTGATGCTCGCTATCACAGTGGATTTGCCGTCAAGATGGTAAGAAACACATAAATTTGACGATACTCGCCGAGGTATCCTTACGTTTTTTAAATTTTGTGATACATTATTAATTAGTAGAACTATTATTGAGTATTAATCGGATTTCATTTTATGGCAGATACCTCTCAAAGAAGGATCTTAAGTGCTCTGGATATCGGAACATCAAAAGTGGTGGCGTTGATTGCCGAGATCAATGACAATGAAGCGCTCAACATCATCGGTATTGGTACCCAGCCTTCAAAAGGGCTAAAAAAAGGCGTCATCGTCAATATCGATGCAACCGTCAAGGCGATTCAAAAGGCAGTGGAAGAGGCCGAGGAGATTGCGGGAGTCGCGATTAAGCAGGCTTATGTCGGCATTGCTGGCAGTCATATCCGAAGTTTTGACTCTCATGGTGTCGTGGCCATTAAAGGGCATGAGGTTTCTTACGAGGATCTTGAGCGTGTCATCGAATCGGCCAAAGCCGTTCCCATGCCCGCAGATCAGGAAATTTTGCACATCCTTTATCAGGATTTTCTCATCGATAATCAGCCTGGAATCAAGGAACCTGTTGGCATGGCTGGTGTCAGGCTTGAGGCTCAGGTGCATATGGTCACCGCTTCATCCAGCGCACTGCAGAACATCAAGAAATGCGTCACGCGTTGCGGTATCGCTATGCAGGATATCGTGCTTGAACAGCTGGCATCGAGTTACTCCGTTTTGAGCGATGATGAGAAAGAACTTGGCGTTTGCATCGTCGATATTGGTGCCGGAACAACAGGGGTTGCCGTCTTTATTGAGGGTGCGATTAAACACACCTCGGTCATTCCGATTGCCGGCAGTCAGGTGACAAGCGATATTGCTCATGCGCTTCGCGTGGCGACAGATACGGCAGAGCGGATTAAGATTCAATACGGCTCCGCCATGAGCAATATGGTGAAATCAGATGATGCTGTTGAGATTCCAGGTCTTGCCGACAGACTGGCCAGAAGAGTCCCGCTTCAGAGTTTAGCCGGTGTTATTGAGGCGCGAATGGAAGAGCTGTTTAGTCTGATTTATGAGTCGCTGGAGAAAAACAACTTGCTGGAGCAGATATCGGCAGGTGTGGTACTCACTGGAGGCGCATCAAAAATGCACGGCATGGCACAGCTGGCTGAAGAGATCTTCAGAGTTCCTGTTCGAGTTGGTGGCCCTGCCAATATTACCGGTGTTCAGGATGTGCTTCACAATCCGGTGCATGCGACAGGCGTGGGTCTTTTGATGTATAATCAGGTGCAGTTATCGGAAGGAATCGATGAAATTCTGGATGATAAAGATGGCGATGATATGGGGTTATGGCGTAGAATGAAAGGCTGGTTTGGTAAGCATTTCTAGCTTTCTGCTATTAAAGGTTTTTTAGAAAATGATGTGTTAAGGAGTCGTCCATGTTTGAAATATCAGAAGTATTAAATGATAACGCCGTGATCAAGGTTATCGGTGTGGGTGGTGGCGGTGGTAATGCCGTTGAGCATATGCTGATGCAAAATATTGAAGGTGTAGAGTTCATCTGTGCCAATACCGATTCGCAAGCCTTAAAAAACTCAAGTGCCAGAGGTGTGATTCAGATTGGATCAGAGTTGACCAAGGGGCTTGGTGCCGGCGCGAATCCCGAGATCGGCAAGAGAGCTGCTCAGGAAGATCGAGCTCGAATTCAGCAATCACTCGATGGTGCCGATATGGTATTTATTACTGCGGGTATGGGTGGCGGTACCGGAACGGGAGCTGCTCCCGTTATTGCTGAAATTGCCAAAGACATGGGTATTTTAACGGTTGCAGTCGTCACAAAACCCTTTCCTTTCGAGGGAAGTCGTCGTATGCAGCTGGCCGAATACGGAATTTCTGAGCTATCCCAAAGCGTGGATTCATTAATCACGATCCCGAATGCAAAACTCTTGAGTGTGCTGGGTAAAAATATCAGTCTCTTAGATGCGTTTAAGGCGGCAAATGGCGTGCTTCAAGGAGCCGTTCAGGGTATCTCTGAGCTCATCACTCGCCCGGGATTGATCAATGTGGATTTTGCCGATGTCAGAACGGTGATGTCGGCCATGGGAGTTGCGATGATGGGAACGGCAACGGCCAGCGGTGACAATCGAGCCAGAGAGGCGGCAGAAGCCGCTGTGGCCAGTCCGCTTTTAGAAGATATCAATCTTGCCGGTGCCAAGGGCGTTTTGGTCAACATTACTGCCGGCATGAACATGTCGATCGGTGAATTTGAGGAAGTCGGTGATGTAATTAAAGCCTTCACCTCTGATCAGGCTACTGTTGTCGTTGGAACCGTTATTGATCCTGATATGACCGATGAGCTTCGTGTCACCATTGTGGTCACAGGTCTTGAAGCCGAGTCTAAATCTGCAAGCGGTGCCCAGAAGGCCTCTATTGCTAAAACATCACCATATATGTCTCAACGCACATCGGCTTCTTTGGGGCAGAAATCGGCTCAACCACTGAGTAGCTCTAGCATATTAAAGCGCCAGACGCCTGCGGAAGATCGAGTGGCTGAAGACGACAAACCGACCTCAAGCACATCGAGTTCTGAGTATCTTGATATTCCAACCTTTTTGCGCCGTAAAGTAGACTGATATGAATCAGCAAACGATTGCGACAGCGATCACGCTAACCGGTATTGGTCTTCACAAGGGGCAGCCGGTGACGATGCATCTTAAACCCGGTCAAATCGATTCGGGTATTATATTTGTGCGCACGGATTTAACGCCTGCAGTCAACATCACGATTACGCCGGATAATATCAAAGAGGCGGTGATGTGCACCCTCTTGGTTAAACCTGATGATCACAGTATTTCGGTATCAACAATTGAGCATCTGATGTCGGCATTGAGTATCTTTGAGATTGATAATCTCATCGTTGAGGTTGATGCCGCAGAGCTTCCGGTGATGGATGGCAGTGCGCGCGAATTTGTGCGTGCGCTCGATAGAGTCGGTATTAAAAAGCAGGATCAACCTCGTCGTCTTATCAGGGTTATAAAACCGGTTCGAGTCGAAGAAGGCGATAAATATGCCGAGGTGTTGCCAGCGGATCAAACCGCTTATCGCTTTGAAATTCAATGGGATCATCCGGTGATTGCCGCCACTCCTTCTGCCATCGAATTTATCAAAGGAAAAGAAGACTATGTCGATAAGATCAGCGCCGCCAGAACCTTTGGTTTTGTTGCTGAGCTGGATTATCTGCATGCCAATAATCTGGCTAAAGGCGCCAGTCTTGACAATGCTGTCGGTATTACCGATAAAGGCGTGATGAATCCTGAGGGTCTGCGTTTCGAGGATGAGTTTGTCGCTCATAAGCTATTGGATGCCATTGGCGATTTTTATGTTGGTGGCGCCATCATCGGCCGCTTTAACTGTTATAAATCCAGTCATAGTTTGAATAATCGATTATTAAGAGCGTTATTCTCGCAAACGGATAGCTTTGAGGTTATTCATTAAGTGGATTATTCACTCTATAGTGATCTGTTTGTTTTTGCCATGATTTTTTTCGCTGGTTTTGTCGATTGTATAGCCGGCGGTGGTGGAATGCTTACGTTGCCGACTTATCTGGCTGTTGGCGTCCCTCCTCAGTTAGTTCTTGGCACCAACAAATTGGTTATGTCGGTTGGCACATTCACGGCGGTCATACGTCTGATTTTGAAAATTCGCATATACTGGCAGAGTATTCTGCCTGCTATCGCCTTCTCTTTGGCTGGAGGCGTTTTGGGCGCGACGTTGAGTCATTATATGACACAGCAACTGATGACGGTGCTGTTGCTCATCATCATTCCTTTGATTCTTGTTTTAGGATTATTTAAAGCCTATAAGATCGAGAGTCATTATCAAAGAAATGGCTGGTTTTATGCAAAATCGGCGCTGGTCTGTTTTCTTATCGGTGGTTATGATGGTTTTTTTGGGCCGGGCACCGGGACGTTTTTATTTTTGGCCTTTATGTATGTATTGTCGATGTCTGCTCAGGAATCGGTGGCCAATGCAAAAATCATCAATCTAAGCTCTAATGTCAGTGCGTTGAGCTATTTTCTGATTATTGATGCCATTGAATGGCACATCGTTGTCGTGGCGCTTCCTGCCGCGATATTAGGCTATCTTCTTGGGGCTCAATTTGTGTTAAAGGCCAATGTGCGTTGGATCAAACGGGTCGTCACGGTGGTGCTGATCTGCCTTATGAGCAAGCTGATTTTCTTCTGATATCAATGCTTACCTCCTTGTTAAAAGACGATGTCTGACAGTGGCATTATAATTATTCTGAAAACTCCCCATTTTTAATAATTGCCTCTTGAGGCAGTGATTTCAATGTATTGTCATTGAAATCGTGAGGGTAACCATCCATGGTAAACTGGATTGCTGACTTCCTTGTCAACAATGACGACGTCTGACAACGTCATTACGAGCCAGGACGGCGCGGTAATCCAGGACAAAGCTGTCCATGGATGGCAAATTGCCCTTTATACCATGTCCATAACAGCAATGCCAAAATTTTGGGGAGTTTTCAGAATTATTTAAGACAAAGCGACCCATAGCTGGAAAAGTACCTTATCTTCAAAGCTATAACACTAATGTTAAAATTTAGGGGAAAAATAGGTTTGTCATCGATGAATGACTTCAAATAAAAAATGCCAGAAATCCCTGTCTTTCATGCTTATCGCTTAAGTCAAGTCAAGGAGAGAAAATATAACGAAAAAAAACCATTCAGCTGATGAGAAAAAGTGACTAAAATAACAAAAGTATTTGAGTCGAATTTGAATGGAAATTTGCGTTATGTCTGTAAAAGAAATGATTAAAAATGTTGAGTTGCAGCCCGCTTCAGCGGATATATGGGACAGTAAGTACCGATTAAAAACTCGACTGGGTGAGCCGGTTGATCAAACGGTTGAAGATACTTATAGACGTGTGGCGAGGGCGCTGTCTGATGTTGAGAAGACCCCTGAGCTGCAAAAGAAATGGTATAAGGAATTTCTGTGGGCTTTGAGAAATGGTGCTATTCCTGCCGGGCGAATCATGTCCAATGCCGGAGCAAGCATGCATAAACCGGCGACTTCCACCATCAACTGTACGGTTTCAGGCACGATCGCCGATTCCATGGATGATATTCTCAACAAGGTTCATGAGGCGGGATTGACGCTCAAAGCCGGTTGTGGAATCGGTTATGAATTTTCAACCTTACGTCCCAAAGGGGCTTTTGTCGCCGGTGCTGGTGCTACAACATCCGGCCCCATGTCTTTCATGGATATCTATGACAAGATGTGTTTTACCGTGGCTTCAGCCGGTGGGCGTCGGGGTGCGCAGATGGGGACTTTTGATGTTGGACATCCCGATGTGCTGGATTTTATCCGTGCCAAACGTGAAGATGGACGTCTGCGCCAGTTTAATCTGTCATTATTGATTACACGAGACTTTATGCAAGCTGTGGAGCAGGATCAGCTGTGGCACCTGGTATTCCCATTGACGGAAGCCGAGCAGCAGGCTCACAGCATCGATGTCAATGATCCAAAACAGGTCATCTGGCGTGAATGGCCGCTACGAGACGATTATATCAGCAACGATAATGGTCTTGTGGCCTGTAAAATTTATAATGCGATCAAGGCCAGACGTCTGTGGGATATGATTATGGCTTCAACCTATGATTATGCTGAGCCGGGGTTTATTCTGATCGATAAGGTTAATGAGGAGAATAACAACTGGTTCTGTGAGACGATCCGCGCCACCAATCCTTGTGGGGAGCAACCATTGCCGCCTTACGGATCTTGTCTTTTGGGTTCCGTGAATCTGACCAAGTTTGTCAAAGACGCCTTCACACCGGAGGCGACTTTTGACTGGCAGGCTTATGCCAAAGTCGTCAGAATCTTCACAAGAATGTTGGATAATGTTGTCGAGATCAACGGTCTTCCACTGGAGAAGCAGCGTCATGAGATTTTAAGCAAACGGCGCCATGGCATGGGATTTCTGGGTCTGGGTTCGACACTGACCATGCTTAAACTTAAATATGGCAGTAAAGCGTCGCTGAAATTTACCGAAGACGTAGCTAAAGCCATGGCCGTTGAGGGCTGGAAGACGGGAGTCGAGCTGGCTAAAGAGAAAGGTTCGGCGCCGGTGCTTGAAGTCAAATACAGCGTCACAGAGGAGTATTTGCGCCTAAGACCCGAGATGGTAAGAGATGGTTATAAAGTCGGAGATGAAATTTCGGGGCGCCTGCTTCATGCAAAATACAGCCGATATATGCAGCGTATCGCCAAGGCAGATCCATCGATTATTGAGAATATTCTAAAGCATGGGGTGCGCTTCACGCATCACACCTCGATCGCGCCAACCGGAACCATATCGCTGTCTTTGGCTAATAATGCCAGCAATGGGATTGAACCGAGCTTTGCGCATCATTATTCTCGCAATGTGATCATACCTGGCAAGAAGAGCAAAGAAAAAGTCGATGTGTTTTCCTATGAACTTCTGGCCTACCGTCAGTGGATTGATGACAAGGCCATGCCGTATAGCAAAGAGGCCGATCATAAGCTTCCGGCTTATTTTATTGCCGCCGATGATGTGACGCCAAGACAGCATGTCGATATTCAGGCCGCAGCGCAGAAATGGGTGGACTCCAGTATTTCAAAAACCGCCAACGTGCCGACGGACTTTGCCTTTGAGGATTTCAAAGATATTTATCGTTATGCTTATCATCAGGGTTTGAAAGGCTGCACGACGTTTCGTTTTAATCCCGAAGTCTTTCAGGGTGTACTGGTTAAGGAAAAGGATCTTGAGAATACGACCTATCGCTTCACGCTTGAGGATGGCTCGATTCTTGAGCTTAAAGGAAATGAAATGATTGAATATGATGACGAGCTGCATACGGCGGCAAATCTTTATGATGCCTTGAAAGAAGGCTATTACGGTAAATTTTAAGGAGCAGGGCAGATGAGTATTAAAATAGAGAAGAAGATCACCGGTTTTAGCATCGTCAAAGAAGATGAAAAGCTGACGAAGGTAACCGCCGATAAGAGTGATAAAAAAGAGAAGTCACATGAGCTGATGAGTGAGAGCGTCAAGCGTCCTGAGTCGCTGATGGGTGAGACCTATAAGATCAAGCCGCCACAGGCCGAGCATGCCCTTTATATTACCATCAATGATATCGTCTTAAATGAGGGTACCAAATACGAGATGCGCCGCCCGTTTGAGATCTTTTTAAGCTCAAAGAATATGGAGCATTTTCAGTGGACGATTGCGCTGACGCTGATTATTTCTGCCGTGTTTAGAAAAGGCGGGGATATCACTTTTCTGGTCGAGGAACTACGATCGGTATTCGATCCCAATGGCGGTTATTTTAAACGCGGTGGTAAATATGTGCCGTCTTTAGTTTCTGAGATTGGGGATGTCATCGAGAAACACCTAAAGAAGATCGGTATGCTGCCGGATGATGAAATGGATGAAAACAAGAAGCTGTTTATCGCCAGCAAGAAGGAGGAATTAGCAAAAAAGCAACAGGCAAAAAACGATGAGGCCGGATCGGCTTTTCCGCCGGAATCGCAAGTCTGTTCTCAGTGCAGCACCAAGGCGGCGGTGATGCTGGATGGCTGTCTGACCTGCCTTAATTGCGGTTATTCCAAGTGTGGTTAGAAAAGGTCTTAGGCTGAGCTATCGCTGATTTAATCTGTTATCTCATCACAATAGTCGGAGTTTAGCTGAAGACTAGCCTGTGGCAGGTTGTAAAGTATTTTTCGAATCACCTCCACACCTTTGTCATCAGAGTCGAGAGAGGGATTGTATTCGGTTAACTCAAGACCGACCAGGTCTTTAACATCAATTTTATTCAGGCATGGCAGCACCTCGAAAAGGGCAATGCCATCTTCCACCGGGGTGCCAAGCGCATCAATTTCACTAGGATCTAAACCGTCTAAATCAAAGCTGATACCGTATTTCAATGACTTGGCTTTAAACTGATTCACGGCGTGATCGAAACAGGCTTCAAACCCCAGTTTATGGACGGCATCGATATCAAAAATTGTGACGCCGAGTTCTTTCAAAAGTTCCGCCTCTCCTTCCTCATAAGAGCGAATGCCGATCAAGATGATATTCTCGGCTTTCAGTTTGGGTGTATTGTGAAGAATGCGCGTCAGCTTCTCATGACCATATCCTAGCAATGTCGCCACTGGCATGCCATGGATATTGCCGCTTTCTGAACTTTCCGGCGTATGGGCATCCATATGAGCATCGATCCAGATGAGACCAAAGTCACCGATAGCATCAAACACACCAGACCAGGTGCCGATGGCACAGCTGTGATCACCACCGATGGTGATAAAAGTCTGGTTTTGGCGTACCAGTTCTCCGGTTGTTCTGGCAAGCTCGATGGAGAAATTCGCGATGCTGTCAAGGGCGGCAAATCGACGAGCCTGTCCCTTAAACTCAATAGTCTTATACCAGTGTGCATTCAAATTGAGCTTGTTTTTGATAATAGCTGGTGCCTCCTGGCATCCTAAGATTCCGGCACAGTTACCGACAGCGGCTCCAATAAAGCGATAATCAGACATGAGCGCCAACCTCTTTTGTTTCCGAGAGTAGCTCTGTCGAATCTTTAAAAACGCTGAATAAATCCTTGGGATCATCAAGCTTTGGAATCATATCCATGGCATTATCCAGCTGGTATTTTTGGCAAAGTTCATAGGTGAGTTTCAATACCGAGAAATCCTCCAAGGCAAAACCAACCGAATCAAAAACGGTAATCTCATCATCACTGGCACGTCCTTTTTTATCACCCGTGATCAGCTGCCACAGCTCAGCATAGATGATGGCTCTGGCTTCATCCTCCCTAAAGCGTTGAATCTCGCCTTCAATAAAAGACTGATCAAAGAATTCAACGATGACTTTGGCGCGAGGTAAAATGCTCATCTCTAGCTCGGTTTTGCCTGGGCAATCACCGCCTAAGCCATTGATATGAACCCCGGGTTTTATCCAGTTGTTTTTAATCACCTCAGCATGTGCTTTACAAGCGGTACAGACGGTGATGATATCGGCACCTTTGACGGCTTCTTCATTGGAGGCGCAAGGAACAAGTTCAACATCAAACGCTGACATATTGCGGGCAAATCGCTCCATGGCTTTAGCATCGATATCATGAAAGCGTATGGTTTTGATGTTGCGAACCAAAGCGGTGGCAATAGCCTGAAAATCGCTTTGTGCACCTGTGCCAATGAGTGCCAGTGTCTGAGCATCATCTCTGGCTAAAAGATCGGTGGCAATGGCGGAAGTTGCTGCCGTTCTAAGCGCCGTTAATACCGTCATCTCCGAGATTAATAGCGGATGACCATCATCGACACGAGACAGTTGTCCGGTGGCGATGATGGTTTGTTTATTTTTAAGCGGGTTGTTAGGGTGGCCATTGACATATTTATACGCAAAATACTCATGATCGGCGATAGGCATAAGTTCGATAACACCACCAGGAACATGAAAGGCTGGACGTGGGATCTTGTTAAATTCATTCCAGCGCGCAAAATCACGTTTAAGCACTTTCATCAGATCCAGTAAATAGGACTCGATGCCGTGTTTGTGTATAAGTTTGACCAGATCTTTGACAGACATGACGTTGATCATTGCAAATCCTGTATATATTTTTCTGATTGGAGTTTAATGCAATATAAGGTTTTGCGAGTGAAAATGCAAATAGTAATGGCTTAAAATCTCGTAAAATGATTCGCGAGTCATACCCAAATCCAGTAGAATAGGTGGGATTTCAAGATTTGACACAATGAGACAGCATGAGTGAGCACAACAGAGCAGAAATATTGATGAATATCACGCCCTATGAACGCCGAGTTGCGATTTTGGAAAATGGAATTTTACAGGAAATTCACATCGAACGTGAGAATCAGCGCGGCATCGTTGGCAATATTTATAAGGGCAAGATCACACGCGTGCTGCCAGGAATGCAGGCGGCATTTGTCGATATTGGGCTTGAGCGCGCCGGCTTTCTTCATGTATCCGATGTGATGCCGATCTGCTCCGATGAAGCCGAGGATATCGATCTCAACAGTCAGGAAGCCGATGTACGCAAATGGCTAAGAGAAGGTCAGAATATTTTAGTTCAGGTATTGAAAGATCCGATGGGTTCTAAAGGAGCCAGGCTGACGGCGCATTTGTCGCTGGCTTCTCGTTATCTGGTGCATATGCCGGATCTTAACCATGTCGGTATTTCATTGAAGATCGCCAGCGAAGAGGAAAGAGAGCGCCTAAAAGCGGTGATGAAACAGGCATTAGGGCTTGAAAATCCAAGGGGTTTTATCGTTAGAACGGTAGCCGAAGGGCTTTCGTCTGATGAGTTGCATAAAGACATTACCTTTTTGCAGAACCTGTGGCAGGATGTGCTCGACTCGGCCAGTACGGTACTAAACCCCGGGGTGGTTTACCAGGAGTTAAGCCTTATCATGCGGACACTCAGGGATTTCGCCACCGATAAAGTTGAGCGTATACGTCTTGATAATATCGATTGGTATAGCCAACTGTGCCACTTTGCCGATAAATTTGTGCCCGGGGTTCGTGATAAGCTGCAGTTGCATCGCGTCAGTGAGCCGATATTCAATCTCTATGGTGTTGAGCAGGAGATAGAACGTGCACTGGATCGCAAGGTGATGTTGAAATCCGGTGGACATATCATCATCGATCAGACCGAGGCGATGACGACGATCGATGTCAATACCGGCGCCTATGTTGGCGTCGCCAATTTTGAAGAGACAATTTTTAAAACTAACCTCGAAGCCGCCAGGGTCATCGCTCGTCAGTTACGATTGAGAAACATCGGCGGCATCATCATCATCGATTTTATCGACATGAACGATGAAGAGCATAAGAGCATGGTGTTAGAGACGCTTGGCAAGATTTTGAAAGAGGATTATGCCCGCACGACTTTTTCCGGTTTATCCGAATTAGGACTTGTGGAGATGACCAGGAAAAGAACTCAAGAGAGCCTGAATCAGTCCTTGTGTGAACCTTGTTCCATCTGTCAGGGCAGAGGCAGAATCAAAACCATTCAGACGGTCTGTTATGAAATTTTTCATGAGATTGAACGTGAGTCTAAAGTCTATGACAGCAGCGGTTTTTTGATCGTGGCATCCGATATGGTGGTAGAGGCTTTGAAAAACGAAGAATCTGATGGTCTGGGCGAGCTGGAGTTGATTATTGGTAAACCTGTTAAATTACAGGCAGAAATGAGCTATTCTCAAGAAATGTACGATATCGTTCTGATTTAGTAAAACGATGAGAAGACGGACATTTATTGCCTGGTTGATTGTGACCATGCTTTCATTTATTTTGGTGTCGACGCTTGTGATCTACGGACTTATCCGTCTTCTGCCTTTTTATCAGGCCAGTGTTGAGGATGTGATTTCTCGTTACACTCATGGAACGGTTCACTTCAGTATCACCTACAGTGGTTGGGATGGAATGAATCCCGTTCTTGAGCTCGATAATATCAGCGGGAGCTCGCAAAATGGCATCGTGGCGGTAGATATCAAAAAAGCCTATGTCAAGCTCGATTTGATTCGCTCTCTATGGCAGGAGTCATTTGTGACTCGTGAAGTCAGTATTATTGCACCAAGAGTGACGGTGAAACCGAATGATAATAAATCAGGTGATCTCTGGCGGCAGCTGTCATTAACAAAAATCAATCATTGGGCGGGCAATTGGTCTTTGCTGGTGGACTATCTTTTGGTGCAAAATGCGCTGAAGATCAAGGCCGGACAGTTGGTGATTGAAGATGATGGCGCTAAGCCGCATCGCTTTGACTTTTACACACAATGGCGATTTAAGCAGAAAAATCAGGCGGAATTTTACCTTCAGTTTGCACCAGAGCCGGTCATACCAAAGTCATCACCTGAATCACGCGATCAGAAAGACAGTCGACTCTTCGTTCATGGAGTGGTGGTCAAACAGAAGGAAAAATTGCAAACGAGTTTGAGCATAGAGGATCGACAAAATCAGCTACTCTCGCTTATTGATCAGACAGATATTGCCATTTCTGCCGAGAAGCTTAAAAATGGCAAACTTGAATTTAAGATGGCAACCACAGATCAAGGGCTTCAATATTTATCGAGCAAAGGCGCTTTATCGGATGTAAATCTGCATTTTAAAGAGGCAGGAAAACTGCATTTTCAAGAAGTTTCGTTCAACCTGAATCTCTTTGTCGATGGCAATGACCTGTTGCTAAATGCCAATCCCATAAATCTGGTGACGAGAAAACATACCTATAGCTTACGATCGGCGCTCTTTAGCATTGTTGACGGTCGTCTTCATGTCAACATCAAGCAGATTAATCTTCAGGATTTCAGTGAGTTGTTTGCCGGCAGCAACGATGATGATTTATGGTCGAGGGATACAAGGCTTACAGGGCAATTATCGCAGATTCATATCAATATCGGTTTAAGTCGAAATTATCTTTATGATCTTCACCTTCGCAGTCATTTCCAGGATCTGGCCTTACAGAATACAAACTCAACACTCGATTTCAGCGGGCTGAGTGGCATGCTGGACTGGCAGGGGAAAAAAGGACGAATCTTGGTGGATAGTCCACGATTTAAACTCGGAGCCAATGCCTTTTTCTCAGCACCCTGGCCTTTGATGTCCTTGACGATGTCGGTTAATGTGGTCTTAAAAAAGGATATGCTTGAATTTGATATGCCGAAGATGGTGCTCAAGAACAGTCATCTTCACTTCACGGGGCTGGCAAAAATCGATGTGCCTTTGCATCATCCTAAGGGAACCTATCTTAAGCTTAGGGCAAATCTCACGGCGAATACCATTACCGATCAATATCGAGCCTTTTTGCCGAAATATGGCATCACGCCAAAGCTCTATCAGTGGCTGATGCAGTGTATCTATGGTGCCGATGAGGTGTCGGCAACTATCGATATCGATGGGTTGGCAGATGCTATTCCTTTTTATAAAACCGCGGGGCGATTTAAAATTGAGGCTAACATCAAAGGCGCTACTATCTCACCCTATATCGATTGGGGTAAAATCAACGATGTCAATGGGCAGCTCAGTTTTGACAACGAAAAGTTCAGCGCTCATATTAGTGCCGCGACACTGGATGGTAAGCCAATTGACGAGGCATCTATCATCATCCCGAATATTGCACCGCATATCGCCTCGGATCTTAAAGTTCAGGCGCGTGCCCTGGTTGATGAGCAGATGATTAACCATTATTTTATTCATTCTGATTTAGAATCATTGGCCGATCGGGTGAAAAATTATGTCGATTATTCGGGGCAAGCCTATTTTAAGGTTAAGCTCGATTTTCCAATCGGCAATCCTGAAGCCGATCATACGGTAGCCGGTGAGATTGAAGCCGAGCATGGTGTTTTCAGACTTAAAAAAATCTATCCAATCGAGCTATATAATGTCGTTGGGTTGATTAAATTCAAGGATGGTGACATCACCATTGAGCATCTGTCGGCCGCCTATGGACCCGCTATGCCGTTTGAGGTTGAAGGGCGGTTGAATGTAGACGATCTGGAGTCGGCGGCCGCTGATCTCAGTTTTAAAGGCAGAATGCCGATTTCATTGATATTTCCTCATAACATCCGCTGGCTTGTATGGCCTTGGATTCATGGTTCATTGCCATTTTCGATACAGCTTAATGGAGGATTGAATCAGGGGCAGATGCTTATTCACAGTAATTTAAGCGGTTTGAGCCTGCATATCGGCTCGCCGCTGGAGAAATCATCGCTGAGTCTTATGCCAAGCGTGATGCGAATTTCCTGGCAGCCTCAGCGTGATCATACAAGCCTTGATGCACGTTTGAATCTTGGTGATATCCGCTTCAATGTCACGGCGGCACTTTCAAAGGATAAGCCAGGTCAGATTAAAGCGGTGGGCGATATCAACGAGCTGAATGCCACCACGATAGATAAAGCGCTTGATGTTTATCGACTGATGAAGCTATCTGAAATGGGAGATCAAAATAATGACTTTGATGGTTGTATGCCAGTGGCGAATTACTATGACTGCTATAACCGTCACTGGTTAGCGAGCCACAACCTCAAATTAGATCTGTTTATCGACCATCTGATCTTCGCCGACCATCGATTCTCAGACATCAATATCAGTGCAGCTCATGGCGAGAATGCGTTTGTGATCAAGGGTTTGGCTGAGAACTCCAGATTCCGTGCGATGATTCCTTATCAAGCCGCCAAAGATATCGATATAAACATCGATAATTTCAGTATTCCTAAGACCAGGATGAGCGACGGTGACAGTTATGGCAATGAGTCGTCTATTGAAGCGCGCCTGGCTCGCTGGTTAACCCCTTCTGTGTTGCGGTATGTGCCCAATATGCACCTGGAAGTGCTCAATAGTAAAATGGCAACTGAAAAAATAGATTCACTGACGCTTCAGACCAAAAACAGTGGTGCAGAGCTCTATGGCGTGCTTAAATTGAAAAATGCGGTGACATCTGCCGTAATTCAGGGGCAGTTTTCATCGACCTTAAGTGCATTATTCATCGATCTTGGTTCGCACAATTGGGGTAAGACTCTGGATATGTTTTCAAGGCGTAGAGTGCTGGAAAAGGGAAGTGGAACGATAAATGTCAAACTGATCTGGCCAAAAATGGCGCCCAGAGTCAATCAGTTGTCTGGAGAGATTTTGCTGAAGCTTAAAGATGGCATGATCATGTCTGTCGATAGCGGGGTTGCCAAATATATTGGGCTTTTTAGCCTGGAGTCCTATTTCAGCAGGGTGCTTCATGGTCAGGACGAGCTCTCCGGTGAGGGCATGGCGTTTAACAGCTTAAATGGTCAATATCGCATTGATGATGGCGTTTTGATCAGCGATCCCTCCATCGTGATCGATACCTCTGGTTTTGCTCTGACCATAATGGGAAAAATTGATCTGGTGGAAAGACGTATTGATCAGGTGATTAAATATCAACCTCATCTATCGGGGACAACGGCTTTAGTCGCCGGCATCATCGGTGGGCCTGTTGTCGGTTTTGCCACCTATCTAGGTTCAAAAATACTCGGAAATACCCTGTTCAGTCAAAGCGGGCTTATCAGCTATGAGTTAAGTGGCAGCTGGGATAAGCCTGAGATTAAAAATTTAGACTGAATTGGGTCTTAGCAATTGTCAAAACTTCACAAGTCGGATATGCTTGGAAAATTCAGGCGATTTAGAAAATATTCAGGATAGTAAGATAGATGCGCACACATTATAGTCATGAGATAGAAGAGAGTTTGATTGAGCAGAAAGTGGTAATATGTGGCTGGGTGCATCGCAGGCGTGACCACGGTGGTGTGATATTTTTAGATATTCGTGATCGTGGTGGATTGGTGCAACTTGTTTTTGAACCTGAGAATCAGGCGATCTTTCAGTGTGCCGACAGCGTTCGTCATGAATATGTCATCAAGGCTCATGGCATTGTCAGAAGGCGTCCCAAGGGGCAGGAAAATGTGAATCTTATCAGCGGTAAAGTCGAGATTATCGGCAGTGAGCTTGAGATTATCAACAGGGCCAAGCCGATTCCATTTCAGCTGGATGAGCATCAACATGTCGGTGAAGATGTTCGCCTAAAATATCGCTATATCGATTTGAGACGCCCGGAGATGCAGGGTCGTCTGATCAAACGTGCTCGTATCAGCCAATATGTTCGTCGATTTCTTGATGATCGGGGTTTTTTGGATATCGAGACGCCATTTCTAACCAAGGCGACACCAGAGGGAGCAAGAGATTATCTGGTGCCAAGTCGAAATTTCAATGGCAGGTTCTATGCACTGCCACAGTCACCACAGTTATTTAAGCAGCTGCTGATGGTCTCAGGATTCGATCGCTATTATCAGATTGTTAAATGTTTCCGTGATGAAGATTTACGAGCCGACAGACAACCTGAGTTTACCCAGATCGATATCGAGGCCTCATTTGTTGATGAAGATGCCATTATGCAGATGATGGAGCAGATGGTTAAAGGGCTTTTTAAACAAGTCGGTGATATTGATCTTGGTGAATTTGCGCATTTAAGTTATGCCGAGGCAATGTCAAAATACGGCTCAGATAAGCCGGATCTAAGAATTCCTTTGGCGTTTGTCAACATCAAAGACATCATGAAAGAGGAAGAATTTAAGGTATTCTCAGGACCCGCCAATATCGATAATGCTCGCGTTATTGCCATGAGACTTGAAAATGGTAACGCCCTTTTGACTCGTAAGATGCTCGATGATTATGTCAAATTCGTGAGTATCTATGGCGCCAAGGGACTGGCCTATGTCAAGGTCAACGATCTGTCTAAAGGCAAAGAAGGGTTGCAATCCCCGATCGTCAAAAATCTGTCTGAAAAAGCACTGATGGCTGTTGTTGAGGCCACCGGTGCCAAAGATGGTGATATTATCTTCTTCGGTGCTGGCAGTAGTCATATCGTCAATGATTCGATGGGAGCATTTAGAAATAAGCTGGGTGAGGATCTTAATCTCTATACTCAACCATGGGCAGCATTATGGGTTACCGATTTTCCTATGTTTGAACACGATGGCAAGCGTTTAAATGCCTTGCATCATCCCTTCACTGCACCTAAAGTTGATTCGGTTGACGAGCTGTATCATTCCCCTGAGGCTGCATTATCTCGAGCCTATGACATGGTCATCAATGGCTATGAAGTCGGCGGTGGATCGATTCGTATTCATAATGAGTCTATGCAGCAGGCTGTGTTCAAACTTCTGGGCATCGATGAGGTTGAGGCCAGAGAGAAATTTGGTTTCTTATTGGATGCGCTGCAATATGGAGCACCAATCCATGGCGGTATTGCCTTTGGTCTGGATCGTTTGAGCATGTTGCTGACACACACCACCAATATTCGTGATGTTATTGCCTTTCCAAAAACGCAAACCGCCTCTTGTCTTATGACGGAAGCGCCTTCTGCGGTGTCAGCAGAGCAGCTGGGTGAGCTGGGGATAGAAATTACAAAAACAGAAGAAATCGGCTGAAAGTGCTAAATTTTCACATCTGAGGGCTTGTCAGAATTTTAAAAAGGTGTATACTGCGAATCTGTAGTTCGCGGATGTGGCGAAATTGGTAGACGCGCTGGGTTCAGGTCTCAGTGGTGAATAACCTTGGGAGTTCGAGTCTCCCCATCCGCACCATTATTTTATTTCAATTACATTTCACTTTGATCAAAATATTCTATGTATTTCTCATGAAACACGGCTGATTGGTGCATGGATAACAGGCAAAGTAGGGTGCAATGCTTCTTGGCTTCATTATGATTGAATGGTGTCTTTTAAAAGCTGAAACAGTTCTTTGAAGCATCGGGGGGGCTTGTTCTGTTGCTGCTCTTTATGATGATTGCGAATAAGCTGTCTTAATTTTTGCACATCAAGCTCAGGATACGCCATGATAAGCTCAGAGAGGGCGGTATCGGATTGAGCTGGATTTAAAAGCGTATCGCGCAGAATTTCAAGGCGGTGGAATTTCAAATTGTCTTGTTTATGTTTATTCTCAAGCTCATTGAGAATGCCTTTGGCGGCCTCGATGTCGCTGTTTCGCATCAGCTTGCCGATATATTGAATCTGGCGTTTTAAGGCGATGCGCTGCATGGATTTTGCCTTGATCAATTCCTGAATGATTCTCTCATCGAGCGGCAGCTTCTTGATCTTATCATGACTTAAGTTCAGCAGTTGACGGCCGAGTTCGGTGATTTCCAGGTATTCTTTTTTGACTCGAGTTTTACTCAAAGAGAGCGCATCAAAATTTTTATCGTCATTATCGACAGAGGATGGCATATTAAAGGTATAAATTTTAGCTTTTGGTGTGTAGAATGATAGCGGAAAAACTTCCCTTGTGAAAGTTTACAATCATATTTTAGGAGACAAAAACATGTTTGACCGCCGTGTGACGATTAAAGACTTTGACCCGAAACTCTATGCCGCCATCGATGCTGAGAATAAGCGTCAAGAAGCGCATATCGAGCTTATCGCCTCCGAGAACTATGCTTCTCCTTTAGTGATGGAAGCACAAGGTTCGCAGTTGACCAATAAATATGCCGAAGGGTATTCTGGTAAGCGTTATTATGGAGGTTGTGAATATGTCGATGTGGCCGAGACGCTGGCCGTTGAGCGAGCCAAAGAGCTCTTTCATGCCGATTATGCCAATGTCCAGCCACATTCCGGTTCTCAAGCCAATGCCGCGGTCTATTTTGCTTTGCTGCAACCGGGGGATACGGTTTTGGGCATGTCTTTGGCGCATGGTGGGCATTTAACGCATGGAGCGAAAGTCAGCTTCTCGGGTAAACTGTTTAATGCCGTGCAATATGGGCTTGATCCTGAAACGGGCGATATCGATTATGCGGAGGTTGAACGCCTGGCATTGGAGCACAGACCCAAGATGATCATAGCCGGTTTTTCGGCTTTCTCCGGTATTGTTGACTGGGCGCGTTTTCGGGAAGTTGCCGATAAAGTCGGAGCCTATCTGATGGTGGATATGGCGCATGTAGCCGGTCTTATCGCCGCCGGCGTCTATCCAAACCCTGTGCCTTATGCCGATGTGGTGACTTCAACGACACATAAAACCTTAAGAGGGCCTCGAGGAGGTCTAATTCTGGCGAAATCCAATCCAGAACTTGAGAAGAAATTTCAGTCTATTGTCTTTCCTGGCACGCAGGGTGGGCCGTTGATGCATGTCATCGCCGCCAAAGCGGTGGCTTTTAAGGAAGCTTTGAGCGACGATTTTGTTGCTTATCAGCAACAGGTGGTGAAAAATGCCAAAAAAATGGCGGAAGTGCTGATGTCAAGAGGGATTGATGTGGTATCAGGTGGCACCGAAAATCATCTGTTATTGATCGATCTGATTAAGAAAAATGTCACCGGTAAGGATGTTGAGGCGGCGTTGGGACGTGCCAATATCACCGTGAATAAGAATTCCGTACCCAATGACCCCAGGTCTCCATTTGTTACCAGCGGCTTGAGAATTGGCACGCCGGCCATTACCACTCGCGGTTTTGGTGAAATTGAATGTGCGCAAATTGCCCGCTGGATGTGTGATATTATCGATCATCTGGGTGATGAAGCCCTTGAGAGAGATGTTAAAGCGAAAGTTGTCGCACTTTGCAATCGTTTTCCTGTCTATGGTGAGCTTGCCGCGAGTGTTGTATCGGGGGAGATGGCCTAATTGATCCGTTAATTCCGGCATTTTGCATTAGCGTCTTCTGGCTGCATTAAGGTTGTTTGCAGTCTTTCCGTGATTTAAGCATTCTTCTCATCCCTCATTTTCTGTCAGGAGAGCCTTTTTCAAGGAGTGTATCTATCAATCGAAGAGAGAAAAAAGTTTGCAGCCTTTGGTAGAGGGAGGTGATGACTTGTGGTTATGCCCTTTATAATTTTTATTCATTTGTTTGTAGTAAATTGACGTGAGAAAATGACGAATATCAAATTAATGGCCGCGTGCGGATATAGCGATGTCGGCAATAGCAATCTACCTTCAGAGTGAGTGAAATTATAGAGTAGTGAAGCACATTGTTACTCTGAAGGTGTTCGGGAGCAGTAAGATGGCAAATCAGTATAGTGATAATTTTGAAATGAATGTGGCTAAGAAGTATGGACGTTCAGCTAAAGATGTGCTTGGAGATTTCTATCGACGTGGCATATCGTATGCTGAGGCATCGGAAATGACTGGTTATCAGATATGGACCGTCAAACGCTGGTGTCGTCGCTATGGCATCTCACTGTCTAAAAAACAGATTGATGATCTGTCTTTTGATCGTGAGTTTATGAATAAATTTCAAGCCTCGAGATTGAATAAATATAATATCTTCAGTAAGCCTTGGATGACTCAACATTTCTGCTGATAGAAGTTCAAAATAGATTCCCGTGACAAAGCCGTAAAGGTTATTACGCTGTCATTGTGTTTGGAATGTTTCACAACGGGTGGATTATAAGAAATTGCTTTGAGCACGCTTTTTTGAGAAAGCATACCTTGTGCGAGGCAATTATTCTTGCGTCGATTTATTGCTGGCTGACAAAGCCTTGGGATTCAGCATCTACCGCGGCAGAATATTCAATATATTGCGTTTTGCGTGATTTACGGCTTCGTGTTTTGGGTTTTTGAGGTAGCGTTTTTTCATCCTCTTTTGCAATTGGCACCTCTTCGGTTTTCTCAGCCTCGGCCGCTTTTTTGGCCGCCTGTTCCTGAGCCTTGGCTTTTTGTCGCTGTAGCTTAGCCTGTTCTTCTTCACGCTTTTTCGTCAGTTGCTGCGTTGAGATGACTTCAAACTTAAGATATTTTTGCTTCGGTGATGTCTTTTCGGAGGTTTCAACCTGAACAGCATTATCACTGGCCAATGTATCGGCATTATTAAGTACATCATTGACCATCCATGATATTTTTTCCTCGGGAATGCTGGAGATGGTCTTCATCATGGCTTTTTCTTTGCGCGTCTTAGCCTGCTCGGTGGAAGGCTGTTTGGCGGCAGAGATATCAATAAGCTCTTCACTGCCGTGCACTTGAAGGTTGCTGTTACGACGTCTGGAAGATGCGCCATTTTTGCGATTATCGGATTTGTTATCAAAGCGCTGTTTCTTCTGCTCATGGCGTCTTGTGTCATCGGCCGCTCTATTATCACGATTGTCGCGCCTGTCTTTTTGAGCCTCTTCACGCTCGGGCTTTCGGTTTTGTTGAGGACGAGATCCTTTTTGTTCATTGTTTTTTCGAAGTTGGTTTGAATCTGATCGAGTCACGTTTTTAGGATGTTGATCAGATTTAGGTGTCTGTTCTTTTCTGGTTGGCGAGATTTCAGCGGCTGTTTTCTCTTCTTTAAACAGATAGTCTACCAGTTTGCTCCAAAATCCTCTGGAGCTATTTTGTACGACGATGGATTTTTTATCCGTGGTCGTTTTACCAGAACCTGTTGACATTGAAGGTGAGGGTTGAATTTTTTTGACTTCTGCCGTTTCCTGTTTGTTGAAATCGGCAACTTTGATCGCCGGCTGCTGCTGAGATTTCTGTTTTTTCAGACGGTAGACGTCAACGCCTTTTTGTTCGGCAATAAGCGTGTCACTGGAGCGGTTGGTGTGATAGGCATCACCATAGATACGCTGCAGCTGGTAATGTGGAGATTGCAGGTTGGCATTGGGGATCAAGAGAACCTTGACATTGGAATTCGTCTCAATATCGCTTAAGTCTTCACGTTTTTCATTGAGAAGGTAGGTGGCTACATCTAAAGGCAGTTGTACTCGAATTTCATTGGTTTTATCACGCAGTGATTCGGCTCGAATCTGGCGTAAAATCGACAGACTGATCGACGGAATTGAGCGAATAAAGCCATGTCCCTGGCATCTTGGGCAGGCGTGCATGACCGTTTCACTGAGCGATGCCTGCAGGCGTTGGCGCGATAGCTCGACTAATCCAAATTTTGAAATTCGAGTCATCTGAACTCTGGCACGATCCGATTGCAGTGATTCAATGAGCTTCTGTTCAACAGTCTTTTGATTGGGGAAGAACTGCATATCGATGAAGTCGATGACAACGAGGCCGCCTAAATCTCTGAGTCTCAACTGACGGGCGATTTCATCGGCGGCTTCAAGATTGGTGATAAATGCGGTTTCCTCGATATTGTCTCCTTTGGTGGCGCGAGCGGAGTTGATATCGATGGCCGTCAGTGCTTCGGTGGTGTCGATAACAATGGAGCCACCGGATGGAAGCTGGACTTCACGCTTGAAGGTATTTTCAATCTGTCTCTCGATTTGATAGGAGCTAAACAGTGGCATCTCCTTGCTGTAATACTGAAGGCGATCGATAAAATGGGGGCGCAGCATGTTGAGCTGGCGTTTGAGATCATTATAGGAGTCTTCGGTATCGATGATGATTTCCTGAATATCGTCTTTCAGATGATCTCGAATGGCACGCATGGTGATATCGCTTTCTTTATGAATGAGAAAAGGTGCCTTGCGCTGAAAGGAGATGCGCTTGATGGCTTCCCATAGATTGACCAGACTGTCAAGGTCGGCCTGAATTTCGACAGCGCTGCGATCAACGCCGGCGGTTCTCATGATGATGCCCATGTCTTTTGGTATCGTCAATGAATCGAATAATGCTTTGAGTTTTCTGCGCTCGTCACCTTCAATTTTGCGTGAGATGCCGCCGGCTTCTGGTTTGTTCGGCATCAGCACCATGTAGCAGCCGGCAAGTGTGATGAAAGTCGTTAAAGCCGCGCCTTTGGAACCACGTTCTTCTTTGGCGATCTGAACGATCAGCTCCTGACCGACTTCAAGCAGTTCATTAATCGGTGTGTTGACGTTTTCAGGAGTCTTGATAAATAATTCAGGTGCAATTTCCTTGACGGGCAGAAAGCCATTTTTGTCATCTCCATAGTTGACAAATACCGCATTGAGACTCGGTTCGATACGTGATATCTTTGCCTTGTAGACATTGGCCTTTTTCTGCTGACGATCGACCGTTTCAATATCCAGATCGACAAGCTTGCCATCTTCAACGATGGCGATGCGCGTCTCTTCAGGTTGGCGCGCGTTGATTAACATCTTCTTCATTTTTTGTAAGTCCTCATAACTTTAATCATCAGAATATAAGGACGGCAATGTCTGCAAGAAAAATCAGAAATCGTGCTCAACACCCCATATGAAGCGGTGTCGGATGCGAATTGGGTCTGTTATGGGTATCGACTTCATTTGCTTTTTACCATATAACTTCTGTCTGTTTTTTGTTGCGGCATGGCGACCAGATGCGGGTTTTGCTCTCTGGTCTGACATGATTTAATTGTAGCAAACATCAAGCGTCTGTCTTTTGCCCCATGGCGGTTTTAATTACCTGGTTTATTGCCATAGAGCTTCTCAGCCTGATCATAAATTGCTTATTATTTTGCCGTCGCTTACGGTTAATGGATTCATTCGCTGGCCGCTATCATGTTTAGTTGCTGTTGCGCATTTAATACCGGCTTTTGGCGTTTATCCGTTTATCAATTAATCATCTAAATTAATCAAATCTGTTTACTTTGCAGGCATAAATGGTTGTTCTTTCGCCTGTGCAAATTTATGCATAATGGTAGCAAAAATCAGTGAAAAATAAAAGCGGATTCGTTGTATTGTTTGCTAGAGCTGCTGATTGACGAAGTTTCATCCTTGTTCAAAACGGTTTATAAACTGTATTGCCATTGAGCTGATATGGCAGTATAGTAATGCTATATCATTCATCAATGTGAAAGCAAAATGTTTAGACGCTTTTCCCTGATCGACAGATTAACCGTAGAAGTTGATCACTTTATTCGTTCGGTTTATGTGCCGGCAAGACATGCAAACCGTCCATCTCCAGCCGAGACTGTGAGCGATTGTGTGTTCGATGATGAGAAAAAAAATCATGTTGCAGGGCTTATGCGCGTGGATCATACCGGTGAGATTTGTGCCCAGGCTTTGTACAGAGGGCAGGCCGTTGTGGCAAAAACACAGCTGACCAAAACTCAGCTGCAGCAGGCGGCTGAGGAAGAATATGATCATTTAAGCTGGTGTCAGCAAAGGCTCGATGAGTTAAGTGCCAGCACCAGCAGACTTAATCCTTTCTGGTATCTGGCCTCTTTCACCATCGGAGCAACAGCTGGCATGATCAGCGATAAGCTAAGTTATGGTTTCGTCGTTGAAACAGAGCGCCAGGTCATGCGCCATCTTGATAAGCATCTTTCGGAGCTGCCCGAAAATGATGAGAAATCTCGAGTCATTTTGACGCAGATGTATAAAGATGAGGCCGAACACGCCGTCAATGCAAAATTGGCGGGAGGCGTCGAGCTTCCTTTTGTTATCAGATTGATGATGAAGGCGCAATCAAAGGTGATGACAACGGTGGCATATAGAATGTAGCAATTGGTGACTAAATGCGCTAGACTATGCCCAGTTTAAATAGCAGTTTTAGAATAGAATTTCATGATGACCGAGCGAATCGTTGCACACAAAGTTCAGGCGGGTGTTCCGCTTATTTCCGGAATTAAAAATATTATCGCCGTGGCCTCTGGTAAAGGCGGTGTGGGCAAGTCAACGACCGCGGCAAATCTGGCGGTGAGTTTGGCTAAAAAAGGCGCCAGTGTCGGTTTGTTGGATGCCGATATCTATGGTCCGAGCCAACCTTTGATCATGGGCAATGATGACAACCCGACGACTACGGATAAGAAAAAGATTGAGCCGTTGATCTGTCATGAGGTTAAGATGATCTCCATCGGCAATCTCATCGAAGCGGATACCGCAGTCATCTGGCGAGGGCCGATGGTCTCTGGCGCTCTTATGCAGCTATTAAATGATACTAACTGGGGATCGCTGGATTATCTTATTATCGATCTTCCGCCTGGAACCGGTGATATTCAGCTGACGATGACAAAAAAAATTCCGGTTACCGCAGCGGTAGTGGTGACAACACCTCAGGATCTGTCGATGATGGATGCAGCCAGAGCCATTGCCATGTTTAATAAGGTAGGGGTTCATGTCGCCGGCATCATCGAGAATATGAGTCTGTATCACTGTCCTCAATGCGGCAGTGATTCTCCCATTTTCGGTGAGCAGGCCGCCGATCAACTGTGTGAACAATTTAAGATTCCGCTGTTAGGCAGGCTTCCGTTGTCGATGGCTATTCGTCAGGCTGCTGATCGTGGTGTGCCAAGCGCTGTTCATGATAACAGTGCAGAGAGTCAGGCTTATCGAGGTATTGCCGATGAACTTTATAAGATCATTGAGCACTTGCCAAAAGCGATGATGACCAGGATGCCAGGCATTAAGGTTGAATACTCAAAATAATAACATAGTTAAGGAGTTAAACATGTCAATCAAAGCAGACAGTTGGATCCGAAGAATGGCGCTGGAGCATGAGATGATCTCGCCATTTGAACCGGGTCAGGTTCGTCACAATGAAACGGGAAGAATCGTGTCTTATGGTACATCGAGTTATGGCTATGATGTGCGTTGCGCCAATGAATTTAAGATATTCACCAATATCAATTCGTCTATCGTCGATCCAAAACAGTTTGATCGCAATAATTTCGTCGATTTTGAGGGAGATGTCTGCATTATCCCTCCCAACTCATTTGCCTTGGCGCGCACAGTCGAGTACTTCAAAATCCCAAGAGATACCCTGGTAGTTTGTCTTGGTAAATCCACCTATGCGCGTTGTGGTATCATCGTCAATGTCACGCCGCTTGAGCCGGAGTGGGAAGGGCATGTGACACTTGAATTTTCAAATACTACGCCGCTTCCTGCCAAAATTTATGCCAATGAAGGGGTGGCGCAGATGCTGTTTTATCAATCCGATGAGGTCTGCGAAACCTCTTATGCCGATCGTGGTGGCAAGTATCAAGGGCAGATGGGAGTGACTTTGCCAAAAACGTAATTTTTAATAGCCTTTATGGTTAAATTCGACTATTATTTCGCATAAAATTGAATTATTCATAGTATCTATGTTACGCAAGCTGATTAAGTCATTGATTCCCAGTCGCGGGGAAAAATTTTTTCTTCTTTTTATTAAAGCTTCGGAAAATGTGCATCATACTTCAAATCTTCTCCATGCCATCATTACCGGTAAAGATGATAAAAAAACCCAGGAGCTGGTTGCGGAAATTCGTCAGCAGCGTCAAAAAGCATTGGATATCAATACCGAAATTGAAGAAGAGCTCTCTAGACAGTTTATCACTCCTATTGACCGAGGTGATATCCATTACCTGTCGGCATTGATGTTGAAGCTGACCAAGCGCATTATCAAAATCAATAAGAAGTTGCAACTCTATGCCATCGACCATGAAGTTGATGATTGCCTGATAAGGAGTGCAGGTACGCTGCAGCAGATTACCAAAGCACTGGTTGTCGTGATGATGGCCTTGAAAAATCGCGATGAGAAAACATTGAGAGCCGAAAGCAAACAAGCGCATGAGCTTGATGAAAATATTATTGAAGATCTCGGTCACGCACTGGAGGAGATACGTCAGAAGCAGTACGATATGTTGACGGTTGTCAAACTCAAAGAGGTCTATAAGGCGATTGAGTCGGCAGTCGATACCTCGGCAACGGTTTGCGATCTGGCCGTGCGTATCTTTGTCAAGGACATTTAAGCATGACGGTGTTAATTTGTATTATTATTATCGCCTTGTTTTTTGAGTTTATCAATGGTTTTCACGATGTTGCCAATGTCGTTGCCACCCCGATCGCTACCAAGTCATTATCGCCTTATCAGGCTATAGTCATCGCCGCCATTTTTAATTTTATCGGTGCATTTTTAGGCACGGCGGTGGCGGCGACGATATCAAAAGGATTGGTCGATGCCGGTGTGATCACTCATCTTGTGCTGATTGCCGCCTTAATCGGTGCCATTTCCTGGAATTTATTTACCTGGTTTTTGAGTATTCCTTCAAGCTCTTCACATGCCTTAATTGGTTCACTTGTCGGTGCCGCCATAGCTGTTGGAGGCATGCACTCGGTAAAATTAGGCACGCTGTTCTATAAGATCATCATACCCATGATTGCTTCTCCTATTTTGGCTTTTTTTCTGGCGTTGGTGCTGGTTCTTGTTATGCTTAATGTTTTGACACGATTCAAAAACCCACGTCGAGCCAATAAAAATGTGAGAGAGATGCAGGTTGTCTCCTCAAGTCTTTTGGCCTTTTCACACGGCTCCAATGATGCGCAGAAGACGATGTCGATTATCACGCTGGCCTTATTCAGCTTTGGTCTGGTTTCTGATGTGGTTCATATTCCAATCTGGGTAATCTGTCTGTGTGCTTTAACCATGGCTTTAGGGACGCTTTCAGGCGGCATGAGAATTATTAAAACCTTGAGTACTCGTGTCGCCAAACTTGGTCCTGTCAATGGGTTTTCTTCCGAGATGAGTTCGGGGCTTTTGATTCTGGCTGCCTCACACTTTGGTTTTCCAGTCAGTACTACTCAGGCGGCTTCCGGTTCCATCATGGGGTCTGGTTATGCTACCAGCGGTGTTAATTGGCAGGTGATTCGAAAAATGGTCACGGCC
>JBMSHD010000006.1:0-39510 GCA_049416425.1 Francisellaceae bacterium
TCAAATATTAATACATGATTTCCTGGGAGCTAGCAACACTTTTGGAGCACTACCCACTCCAGATGCCTCATGTAAAACAGATAACTCACTATGCATAAATGTCTCTCTTTCTGTATGCTGTTTTGCTCTATCATCATATCGAAATTGCGCTTTATTGTATAGATATCATGGTTCTATTTAGCTCAAAAAATGGAGGCTATATAGGCAAAATCATAGAATTTTATCGTTTCCGTCATATTGGATATTGACCTATCACAATAATTCACTATGCTTACAGCTGCATGAACAACCTTTTTAATTTTTAAGGATCAATTCTATGAAAAACATACTAACGCTCACCGCACTGTCTTCCGCTTTGCTATTATCGGCTTGTGCAACGCAACAAATGCCGCCGGCGGCACAAACTGCACCTGCAGTTGAGACAACAACGGTAAAACCAATGGCTATTAAAGAGCCGGTTTCTGCCGTGAAGATGACATCGGATATGTCGTCGCCTTCTGCTAAAGTCGTGCTTTTGGCCAAAGGACAGCGTTTGATCGCCAAGATCTACACCAACTGGAATGGCGCCAAGCAGGGGCAGCTGAAACTTCACTGGATTGCCCCACCTGAGTCAAACTGCATCAGCACGACCTTCCCAATTATGAAATATAAAGAAACCCATGACTATTCCTGGGCTTATCGTACCTTAAATGTCACCATCGGTGGCAAACCTGCTCACTGTTCGGGTGAATGGCAAGCCGAGGTGATCTATCTTCCAACAAAACAGGTCGTCGGCAGCGCCAGCATCAACATTCCTGGACAATAAATTTAGACCGCAAACAGATTCTTTGTGTTTTCTCTGGTCGCTTTACAAAAAGCGTCAAAATCCTCTCCTCGCAACGCCGCTAAAAACTCAGCGACATAATAGACATACTTGGGATAGTTTGGTTTGCCACGGAAAGGCACCGGCGTCAGATAGGGCGCATCGGTCTCAATGAGAATGCGATCAAGCGGCATTTTTCTGGCGACCGCTTGCACCTCTTGTGCATTCTTAAAGGTAACAATACCGGAAAAAGAGATATACATACCCAGATCAAGCGCCGCTTTCGCCATCTCCCAGTCTTCGGTGAAACAATGCAACACGCCATCACAGGTGCCGATATCGTGTGTTTTTAAAATCGCCAAGGTATCGGCTTTTGCCGCACGTGTATGTACAATAAGCGGTTTTTTCAACTGTTTAGCGGCCTCAATATGCGCGATAAACTTCGCTTTTTGTCCTGTTATCGTCTCTTGTGAATTATAGTGATAATCAAGACCCGTCTCACCGATGGCAACACATTTTTGCGCCTTAGCCATTTTCACAATCGCATCAGGCTCAAATGGCTGAACGCCGTCGAACTCACTGGGATGCACACCTACCGAATAATAAACCTCATCATGCACGCTGGCAATCTCAGCAATGGCTGGCACCTCTTCCAGAGTAGTCGCAATCGAGATGATCTTCTCCACACCTTGAATCGATGCCGCCTTTATGATATCAGTAACTGTTTGACCTGCATCAAGCTTCAGATGATTGAGGTGACAATGCGAATCGATCATCATAACTAAATCATATGTTTTTTGGCCACAGCACGGATCTCAGGGCAGTTTCTAAGATAGCCATGATAGTCCAGACCAAAACCAAAAACAAATTCATTCTCAATCTCAAGACCGGCATAATCGGCAACGGCAAGCCCACCCTTCTCTCTTGGAGCCTTCTTGTCGAGCATGACCGCCGTTAGCACCTTCAGCGCTCCACGATCCTCATAGTATCGTTTGACTTCCGCCAATGTCAGCCCGCCATCTAGAACATCATCGAATAAAACAACGGTTCTGCCCTTCGGATCAATATTCGGTGTTTTCACCCAGTTGAGGGTCTGTGAACCAGTATATTCATTGCGATAGCGACTGGCATGAATATAATCGACCTGTAGCGGAAACAACAGACGCTTGACGATCTCAGAGGTAATGAAAAGCCCACCATTCATCACGCAAACGGCGATTGGATTTTCTTTTTTCTGCTCAGTGCTGATCTTCTTTGCCAGCGTATCAAACGAGCCTTCTAATGTTGACTTGTCAACCAACACGCGCGAAGCATCAAAGACTTCTTTAATAAAACCAGGGGTAATATCTGCCATACTATGAAATGTTTTCTCTACAAAATATCAGGCTATTTTAGCCGATTTTACCTCGACTTGTGAACAGTCAATGCTAAAAAATTTTGTTTTTATAATTAATACAAAACAACCGAGCGAATGGATTTCCCCTGGTGCATCAGATCAAATGCCGTGTTGATCTGATCCAGCGGCATCGTCGTGCTGATCATCTCATCGATCTTGATCCTGCCGGCCAAGTAGTCCTCAACATAATAGGGCAGCTCGGATCGACCTTTGACGCCGCCAAAAGCCGAGCCTCTCCAGACTCGCCCTGTCACCAGCTGAAACGGTCGCGTTGATATCTCCTGCCCACCACCGGCAACCCCGATGATAACCGATTCCCCCCAGCCTTTATGACAGCATTCTAAAGCCTGACGCATCACTTCTGGGTTACCGATACATTCAAATGAATAATCCACCCCTCCATCGGTTAACTCGATGATGATATCACGAATATCGGCGGTATGGTGTTTAGGATTGATGCAGTCGGTGGCGCCCAGGGCCTTGGCCATTTTAAATTTCTCATCATTGATGTCAATGGCGATGATTCTGTCAGCCTTTGCCATCACCGCTCCCTGGATCACCGACAGCCCAATACCCCCCAACCCAAATACGGCAACGGAACTGCCTGGTTCAACCTTAGCCGTATTTAACACGGCTCCGATCCCTGTGGTAATGCCACAGCCTAAAAGACAGACTTTATCCAAAGGCGCCGCCTTGTTGATTTTGGCCAGGGCAATTTCGGGAACGACGGTATATTCGGAAAAGGTTGAGGTTCCCATATAGTGATAAATCGGCTTGCCATCGAGCGAAAAACGGGTGCTGGCATCCGGCATCAAACCCTTTCCCTGGGTGAGACGTATGGCCTGGCATAAATTGGTTTTCCCCGATAAACAAAATTTACACTGACCACATTCAGGCGTATATAAAGGGATGACATGATCGCCTGGTTTGAGGGTTGTGACATTACAGCCAACCTCTTCAACCACCCCGGCACCCTCATGACCTAACACAGCCGGAAAGATCCCTTCTGGATCGGCGCCTGAGAGGGTAAAGGCATCGGTATGGCACACACCCGTGGCTACAATTCGCACCAGCACTTCATCATCCTTGGGTGGGGCGACATCAATCAGATCGATTTCCAATGGCTTTGCCGCCTGCCAGGCAATAGCCGCTCTGCTTTTTATCATCATGATTCCTAAAAATAATTATACTTATGCCAAACACTATACGCATCAATATCATAAAATCAAATAGTATCATCACGATTTCAAGATATCAGGTAGCGACAATGATTATTTTGTTTTATATAATTATTTTCTCAACTCTCTAAAAACAGCATGATCATGGGCGCATCTATTCTATTCATCCTGGCAGACAGTGCTCTGGTACTCTCTGCCAGCATTTTTCAACTTCTTCTGGCATGGCTAACCATCTCGATTACCAAGAGTGGTTTATATCTTGGACTGATCATGAGTCTGGCATTTGGCATTCGTATTCTATTTCAACCCTATTGCGGCTATCTGGTCGATCACTACCACAAAGGCAGGCTGTTTCTCTCAGCCGCCGTTATTTTCAGCCTGAACATCATGCTGTTTACCGGCAATTTACTTTTCCTTCATTACAATCTTCTCATCACCGCTATTCTTGTTGTCGTTATTGAAGTGACAGCTACCATTGCCGGATCCTCATCATCGATTATGATCTCACTTCTGGCTCCTTCTTCCGTTCGTACGCGACTCATCGGCTATATGGCATCATTGCAATCAACACAAATTATTATCGGCGCCATAATAGGTGGCAGCAGCATTGCACTCATCGGCATTCATTTCACGCTGATCATTATCACTATCATGTCTTTTATCGCCGTGCTTCTGGCTTGGATTTTTCGTCATAATAAAGCATTGTCACTCTCGGATAAATCCACCCAAAACGCATGGAATAAGATTACACAGGGATTTAAAATCTTAAAACAGCTGCCACCTGAATATATCAGCTGTATCGCCGGTGTGATTGATAACTTGATTCTGCCTGCATTTTTTATGGTGATTTTGCCGGTATATATCAAGTTGGTATTAAACCTGCCGGCAACCTGGCTTGCTGCCATGGAGATCAGTTATGCCATCGGCATGATGTTAAGTGGCCTTGCCATCCCCAAGCTGTTGGACAAAGGGATCAGTCGTTATCAGTGCATCATCACTGCCAATGCCACCATGGCTGTTTTTTTTATTCTCTTTCCATTTGCCAATCTGTCGATACAGCTGGTTATGATGCTGATCAACGGCTTTGCACTTGGTGCCAATAACATCCCCACCTCAACCATGCGTGCACTGGCCGTACCGGCCAAATATCGTGGACGACTCTCAGCCGCTGTGATCTTTTCCTGTAGCCTTTTAATTCCAGTTGGTAACGCTGGCTTTGGCATACTGACAAATGCAAACTATCTTCCTTATCTTGACAGTACCATGATCATCATCGGGATCTTGATGTTTATCCCGGTGATTATTCTTTTACGCTCCAGAGAATCAAAGGACGCTTATTCCATCAGCGATCATCAACTCGAGAACTATTATGCCTCAAAATACCAAAAGGCATTCACCAATAATTAAAGGAAATGTGCTTGAGTTATCAACCATAAATTTTATCTGCAAATAATCCATTTAAATTACATGAAAATTCACAAATTTAAAATCACATTATTTTTCCTCACCTCACCTATCTTTGAGATCAAAAACTAAATACGACCAGATCGAATCTGCTCCAACGCCTGCTGATAAAACGCATCCACATCCTCTGTTTTGCTCATGCCAAAGGAAATCGGTTTGACCAGTCCATCTGAAAGTCCATAGACGGCGGCATTGACAACCACGTTCTGACCACGACGCCAGGCATCAGCTATCACCGTAGTTTTGGCAATATTAAGTGCCTGCTCGACTACATTGAGCTCACACATCAGTTTTTGCTGTTTCTTTTCATCCTCCTTGGCCGCGTCACTTAAAAGCGTCATATGCTTGGCTTTGACATCCTGAACATGTCTCAACCAATTATCAATAAGACCAAAAGCCTGATTAGAGCATGCCGCCGCCACACCACCACAACCGTAATGACCACAAATAATAATGTGTTTTACTTGAAGCACATCGACGGCATACTGAAGCACCGACAACAGGTTTAAGTCTGAATGCACCACGACATTAGCCACATTGCGATGCACGAAGATATCGCCAGGGAACAGACCTAATATTTCATTGGCTGGAACACGTGAATCTGAGCAGCCTATCCACAGGTACTCCGGTTTCTGCCTGGCGGCCAGAGAACTGAAAAAAGTTGCATCCGCCTCAAGCATTTTTGCCGCCCACTGGCGATTTTGATCCAATAATTTCTTTAGCCCTTTCATTGTGCTGTCAACTCTCCTCGCAGATTTTTCACCATGGCATCTTTTATTTCTTCATCGCCAAGTCGATGTAAACTCAACAGATAAAAAAGTTTCGTTAACGCCGCCTCATCCGTCATATCAAAACCAGAAATCACACCTGCTTCAAGCAAGGCATTACCTGCTTCATAGGCTCCCATTTTCACCGATCCTTTTAAACATTGTGTACAATTAACGATAATGACGCCTCTGGCTGTCGCCGCCGCCAAAACCTTCTGAATTTCAGGATCATTGCGCATATTGCCGGCTCCATAGGTTCGCAATATCAAGCCCTTAAGCGGTGAGCTCAAGATTCGCATTAGGAGATCGGATCCCATACCCGGAAAAGCCGACAACACCGCAATCTTCGGCATTACCGCCATATCGAATTCATTGAACTGTAAACGTTGATTATTCGCCTGGAACAGACGCCTGCTATAGACCTTTAAATCGACCCCAACCTCAGCCAGCTTAGGATAGTTTGGTGACTGAAAGGCATCAAAACCCGAGGCGTTTACCTTTACCGCACGATTGCCACGCAACAGCTGTTTATTGAAATAAACACAGACTTCGCGAATTTCCTCATGCTGTGCCAGCATTATGCTATTTAGAATATTATCGACCGCATCGGAGCGAAGCTGCGAGATAGGAATCTGAGAACCGGTGCAGATAACAGGCTTTGACAGCCCTTCAAGAAGAAAAGACAAGGCCGATGCCGTATACGCCAAGGTATCGGTACCATGCAAAATAACAAAGCCATCGTAATCGTCATAATGCACTTTAATATCGTTGGCAATACTGACCCAGTCGCTCGGGGTCACATTGGAAGAATCAATCAGCCTCTCATATTCATGAATATCAAAATCAGGCATCTGATCATGATAAAAATCGGCAATGCTGCGAATTTTTTCAATCAGATAATCCTTCTTCGGCGCATAGCCATTTTTGGTCGGCACCATGCCGATGGTACCGCCGGTATAGATGACGTAAATTTTTTTTGTCACCAAACTCATTTACTCACCTTGGCAATGCCCTTGTTTGCCAGCTCATCTGCCTTTTCATTCATTGGATGCCCACTGTGGCCCTTGACCCATCTCCAGTGAATTTGATGCATGGTCTTCAATTGATCAAGCTTCTGCCATAAATCCTGATTTTTAACCGGTGCACCGGCAGCCGTACGCCAACCCTTTGCCTTCCAGTTATCCAGCCATTCATTGATACCACGTTGCAGATACTTTGAATCGGTATAAAGTTCAATCTCACAGGCGCATTTCAGTGCTTCAAGTGCATAAATAGCCGCGGATAACTCCATACGATTATTGGTCGTATGAAGCTCACCACCATATATTTCCTTCATTTTACCATTATAATTCAGGATAGCACCCCAGCCACCACGCCCTGGATTTCCCTTGCAGGCACCGTCGGTAAAAATGGTGATTTTTCTAGGCTGCCTACTCTTTGCATGACTGGATGCGATTGCTTTTTTATTCACTCTACAGGCTGTTTTAATTGGTATTGATCGTCTAGTCTATGGTGAAGCCTGAAACTTGGCAATGCTTTTTTAGGCGCAACGGCCAGAACACGCTTTCGTGGATAAAGCGGCGTCAATGGAATCGTGCTTTTTTGATAGCCCAAAATATAACAGACCGAGAATAATTGCGGCATCAGATTCGCCGCCCAGCTGCCTGGTTGTGACAATATGAAATCATCGAAATAATATTCATCCATCTTATGCACAACATAGCCTTTCATGATTTTCTCCAGCATCATCACCGGCAACCCCGACTGCTGCATAACGACAAGATGACCATCATCATTCAGCACGCGCATGGCTTCTTTGATCAAAGCTTCACGATTATCTTTAAAAAAATCAAATACATTATTCATAACGATAATATCAAACATTCCATCATCGAATGGCCATGCTTCGGCCAGATAGACACAACCCTGAGCCTCCATCGCATTCGTTAAAAATGCCGTTGCCGTGAAATGCTGAACCGCCTTGGATTGATCGAAGACATCAAATGAAACCTCGGAGATAAGCAAGCTGCGTTTGACCGAAAAGCGGTCGAGTATTTTCTTCAACACCACCAGCTGACGCGACAACATATCCTTAATCTACCCTGCATTGCCATGTTATTCTAGTGTAGCCGGAAATCATGTCGATGGGAAACTTTTCATTGAATCATTGCCCGCATACGCTCAAAATAATCCGGACAGGTTTTAGCAACACTCTCCGCCCCCTCAATAATAACGCCTGGCAGCTTTACACCAATTAAAGCCAGCGACATGGCGATTCGGTGATCGTTATGCGATGATACCGACCCAGGTCTTAGGCTTGATTTTTGCGGATAGACAGAGATACCATCATCGTGAGTCTCCACGTTTATACCCAGAGTTTTAAGCCCTTCTGCCATGGCTTCGATACGATCGGATTCCTGCAAACGTGTATGCGCAAGACCGGTTAGATGCGTCTCTCCCTCGGCAAACACGGCCAAGGCGCAAACCGTCATAAACGTATCGCTGAAACCACGCATATTGACACGGACGCCTTTAAGGCTCCCAGAACCCGTGACACAGATACCATCATGATCGTCACGGACATCACAGCCCATCTGTTTTAATACCTGAAGGAATCGAATGTCGCCCTGCTTGGCGGATAGGCCGACATTGTTCACCTTGACACTGCCATCACTTAATGCCGCCAACGCCCAAAAATAGGAAGCCGTTGAGACATCCGGCTCGATAACATAGTCTCGGGCAACATAGGACTGATCAGGCTTGACTCGGTACCGATGACCATCGACGTCAACGTCAACTCCGAACTCAGCCATGACCTCAGTGGTGATTTTCACATAGGGTTCCATGTGATCGACTTGTGAGTGAATATCAATCCCCCCTGATATCAATGGCGCTGCCAGAAGCAGACCCGATAAAAATTGACTGCTTTTCTGTCCACTGATTTCTACTTCTTTGTTTTCAAGACCCTGCGCATGAAGCATCAACGGCAGCGATTTCGGTTTATTTAAACTCTCATAACACATACCTAATGTCACCAACACATCGAGCTGATCCGCCATGGGGCGCTCCATCATGCGATCGGCCGCAAAAATATAATACTCACCCTGCTGTTGCGTGGCACACATCGGAATGATAAAACGCGTCAGCGTTCCGGCCTCATGACAATAGATACGTGCATGATCAACGGCAAAAACACCACTATTGCCATAAATCGTGATCTGACATTGATGCGGTTTATAGTCATGCTTAACCCCCAACGCCTTTAACACGTCAATGCACGCCTGCACATCTTTATTGGCCGGCACGTTTTCAATAACGGAGACCCCTTTTGCCACAGCGGCAATTAACAGTACCCGATTGGCGATGCTTTTGGAGCCTGGCAGGTTGATTTTCGCCGCTACCGGTTGAGTGACAAGCGGAAGCGTATCACACATCATCTGACTCATAGATCATCACCGTGGCGATTTTTCTTTCCCGTGATAAGGCAAACGATATATTTGATGGCTCGATAGACAATTGCCACGGCAATGGCAATCAAGAGCAACCAGAATAAAAACGTAAACACATAAAAGAACACCACCAACGCCACGATGATGATGAAAAACACCAATACTTCCTGAACAAATTTTTCCATTTTTCTACCTCTAATAACTAGGTGGGATTAGATTAAGCCTTCGTTTTTTGTGGTTATAATTCTGGCAAATTTACGCTTACCAACCTGATAGACATCATCACTACCGACCAACAGTTCAAGCTTACCATCCTCAATTTTCTGACCATTTATTTTTACCGCACCCTGCTTAATCATTCTCAACGCCTCAGATGTGCTTACCACAAGGTTCGCCTGTTTTAAAGCCTGCGTGATTAAAACCGGTTCATCACCGATAGTAAGATTGACCTTAGGCATCTCCTCTGGAATGGCATTTTTTTGAAAACGATGGACAAAATCGTCATAGGCTTTGTCGGCTTTAGCCTCATCATGAAGCTTTGAGATTAATTCTTTTGCCAAGGCCACCTTTATATCACGAGGGTTAGCCCCTTTTGCCACATCGGTTTTCAACGCTTCAATTTCCACGCTTGATTTTGAACTCAAAAGTTCATAATAACGCCACATCAAATCATCGGAGATCGACATGATCTTGCCAAACATCTCAAAGGCATCCTCACCGATACCGATATAATTATTCGCCGATTTTGACATCTTCTTGACACCATCCAAGCCCTCTAACAGCGGCATGGTGATGATCACCTGAGGCGATTGTCCTGCCTCTTTTTGAAGCTCGCGCCCCATCAACAGGTTAAATTTTTGATCGGTGCCCCCCAACTCGATATCGGCGCCCATCGCCACCGAATCATAGCCTTGCACCAGCGGATAGAGAAACTCATGAATGGCGATACCTTGACCCGACTTATAGCGTTTAGAGAAATCATCACGCTCCAGCATTCTGGCCACCGTCTGCTTGGCGGCAAGCCTGATCATATCGTGTGCACTCATCTGCTCAAACCAGTCACCATTTCGCCGGATCATCGTCTTGTCTTTATCGAGGATTTTAAAGACCTGCTCGAAATAGGTTCTGGCATTATGCTCGACTTCTTCCTTGGTGAGTGGTGGACGTGTCACGTTTTTGCCGGTTGGATCTCCGATCTGTGCGGTGAAATTGCCAATCAGAAAATGAATCTCATGACCCAGATCCTGCAACTGTTTCAATTTATTGAGCACGACCCAGTGACCAAAATGAAGATCAGGCGCCGTCGGATCTGCACCAAATTTCACGATAAGCGAGCGATTTTCTTTAAGTTTGGTTATGAGATCGTCTTTAAGCAGCACCTCATCGGTACCGCGATAGATAATCTCAAGAGTTTCCGTCAATGCATCAGACATAGCGCTGTTATTCCTTTCGTCTTTTCATTTTTAAAAAATTTTCAATGCAAATCAGTATACCGACATTGGCCGCGAAATTGTATCAAATAAATCTGGCTTTTACCGAAATTTCAGTTATGATAGCCGCAGCTTCAGCATTTTGTGCTGATACTACCATAAACCGGCAGAGCAATACCACCGAATAAACAAAACGACTTGAAGTTATTCTGATGTTTGACCGCAATTTTTATCGTGTTTTAATCCTGATCACACTGCTAACGGCAGCAGGACAAATGACCAATACCATCTATGTTCCGGCGCTGGCACAGATGGCGCATGACTTTGATGTCGCCCCTGGTCGCATGCAGGCGGTTATTGCCTGTTATCTCTTCCCTTACGGCCTTTTGCAGTTTGCCTATGGTCCACTTTCCGATCGCCTGGGACGCCGCCCTTTGATTCTTACAGGCGTTATGCTGTTTATACTCGGCTCGGCTTTGGCCATCATGGCTACTCATTTTGAAACCCTGCTGCTCGCCTCTTTTATTCAAGGAGCAGGCATTGCCGTGGCAGGGGTGATGGTCAGAACGGTGATGCGGGATCTTTATTCTGGCAAAAGACTGCATTCCGCCAACAGCATCATGGCCATGGTCTTGATCATCTTTCCCCTTTTGGCACCAATCATCGGCGGCGTACTTGCCGATTTTTTCAATTGGCGAGCCATCTTTCTCTTTTTAACCGCTTATGGTGCCTGTCTGTTTATGCTTCAGTGGCTTAACTTTAAAGAGACCAACTCACATGTCGGTGAGCCTTCGAGAGTCTGGCATAAATACCTGAATGTGATCAAACACCGAATTTTCATGATCAATCTACTGCTGCTTTTGATCGCCAATGGAGGCGTCGCTGTGTTTGAGGTGAGCTCCGGCGCCCTTTTTACCGCCGTATTAAAATTGCCTCCGGCTATCGCCAGTCTTTTGTTTATTGTACCACTGCCGTTTTATATGGCAGGCAGCTTTCTTGCTGGTATTCTCGCCAGGCACATGTCTTTGGATAAACTGTTAAGCTTAGGCTGTATTATCTTGGCCTTAAGCGGCTTGGCCATGCTCAGCCTTTATTATGAGTTTTCAATCAGCATCATTGCCATTTTGCTTCCTGGCAGCCTGTTTTTCCTCGGTGCCGGTCTCATATTTCCAACCGCCACCACGAAAGCACTGGAAGAATTCCCCAATATTGCCGGCACGGCAGGCGCCGTGCTTGGTGGCTGTCAAAACTTAGGCGCCGGGATTCTCACCGCGGCGGCGGCACTCATTCCTCTTAAAAGCCAACTGCCTTTAGCCGTTATTCTGACCACACTTGGAATCTGTGGCTTTTCAATGCTTCTTCTTCAGCATCGAAAACGCTAGCACCAAAAAGGTTAATCATTCCTTGTATTCATGCTCAATCAGAGGCATCTTCGGCATTCACCGACAATATCCATAAATGAATCGGTGACATAAACACATATTCGTCGTGACATTTTAAACGCTGATGTTTATGATAACTAAAGTTATATATAATTATAAGGAAAATCCATGTCAGCAGCAGTTCAATCGAGAGGACTACCCAAACCATTTTGGGTAGTCTGGGGCATCGAACTATGGGAACGCTTCGGCTACTACGGCACCCAGGCCATTTTAACCCTGTATTTCGTCCAGCAACTTGGCTTTTCTCAACAAGACAGCTTCTATGTCTTTGGATCATTTGCCGCCTTTGTTTATGGTTTTTTGTGGGTTGGAGGACTGATTGGCGATCGATTTTTAGGAGCCAAACGAACGGTGGCATTGGGCGCCATTATTCTGATGCTGTCCTATGTCGGTCTGGCGCTGGCCAATCAGAATACCATTTTCTATGCTTTGGGTGGCGTTATCGTCGGCAACGCCCTGTTTAAAGCCAATCCTTCATCTTTAATTTCAAAGCTCTATGCCAAGGGCGATCCGGCGCTTGATGGCGCCATGACGTTGTATTACATGGCCATCAATATCGGTGCCTTTATCTCGATGATGATCACTCCCATCGTTGCCGCTAAATGGGGCTGGCACTATGCCTTCTGGATCTGTGCCATCGGCTTATTTCTTGGTCTTTTAAACTATGCCATTTTCTATCCCCTTTTGAAAAATATCGCCTCGGAAGCCGGCAAAAAGCCGATGCAGTTCGGTCGTCTGATCATGATTATTGCCGCCTCCCTCGTTGCTATCATCGTCTTTGGCAACCTGCTGCCTCATACGGCTATCTGCTATACCATCGTCTATATCGTCGTCACCGGTGGCTTTTTATTTTTTCTCTACACTGCCTTTAGCCTTAAGGGTCGTGAGCGCATCCGCATGTTAATCGCCTTTGTCTTGATTCTTGAGGCCATCGTCTTTTTCGTGCTCTACAATCAAATGCCAACGTCATTGACCTTTTTTGCCCTGCATAATATCGATAATAATGTCTTTGGTTTTATGATTCCGGCAGCATCTTATCAGACACTAAATCCATTTTTTATCATTATTTTCTCTCCAATCCTAGCTGTCATCTATCGCAAAGTCCCCGGTACACACGCCACCAAATTCTGCATCGGCATGAGTCTCTGCGCCTTGGCCTTTTTGGTGCTGTTTCTGCCGCGATATATCAACACCGATGGACTCGCCTCGCCCTGGTGGCTGGTGCTATCTTATGCTCTACAATCCACCGGTGAGCTTTTGGTCTCCGCATTAGGCCTGGCGATGGTTGCCGAGCTTTGCCCCGCCGCCATCTCCGGGTTTGTCATGGGTATCTGGTTTTTAACCACCATGCTGGCAGGCCCAATCGGCGCCTATGTAGGGAACCTGACCGCCCCTCCTCAAGGCGTGACATTCACCACCATGGAAAGCATGCATGCCTATACTGCCGCCTTCGGACAGATCGGGCTTGTCACTTTAATCATCGCCATTTTGATGTGGCTATTGCGCCCCATCCTCAATAAATACATCAAAACATCGAACAAAGACGAGATTCCAGATCATCAAATCAACGAGTCTATCTCATAAGATTACAAGCCCAACAGCGCACAAACCTGCCGTATATTTTATTGACCTCGAGCTAAAAACGGCTACTTTGAAAGTAATAAAAACAGGATTAAGGCGCTACCATCAACATGGACATCTCATCAATCAAACAATACCTGGAATGGTTTCTGACCGTAATTTTAAGCAAACTGCCTGGCATCATCATGGCCATCATCGTTCTTATTATCGGTCTGATTCTAGTCAAAATTTTAAAAAAAGTACTCAACCGTGTTTTTAAACGCACGCATATCGAGAAGACCGTTCGCCGCTTTCTTCTGCACACCTGTGAAGTGTTTCTTATCGTCATCATCATCATGATCGCCATCTCCACGGCTGGCATTCCCACAACACCGATTACCGGTGCCTTGATGGGAATTTTAATCGGACTTGGCATGTCGCTGCGCTCATCGGTCAGCATCATTGCCTCAGGAATTATGTTAGTCGCCGCCAGACCATTTAAAATAGGTGAGTACGTCGACATTGGCGGCACCAGCGGCACCGTAGAAGATATCAATTTTATCTTCTGTCGCCTGCGTATGACCGATGGCCGTGAGATTAAAATTGCCAATAATCTGGTGATGTCGCGCATCATCACCAATTTCACCAAAAATGACTACAGGCGCAACGATTTCATTATTGGCATCAGTTATGAGAGTGATCTTGTCAAAGCCAAATCCATTCTTCAATCCATCGTTGATGAACTTGACAAAATCATCAAAACGGAAGACAAACCCGTTTTAATTCGTACCGACGCCCTGGCCGACAGCAGCGTCAATCTTATAGTTCGCTACTGGACAACAAGAGTCGACTTCCTTGAAACCAAATGGCAGATAACCGAGATGACAAAACTGCGATTTGATGAACAGGGCATCAATATTCCTTATCCTCAACGCACAATCCATATGGCAAAAGACTGATTATTTATTTCTAAATTTAATGCGTCCTTTCGTAAGATCATAAGGTGTCATCTCAACGATTACCTTGTCTCCGGTCAGAATTCGGATGTAGTTTTTACGCATCTTTCCAGAGATATGCGCCGTGACGATATGCCCATTTTCCAGCTCCACACGAAACATGGTGTTGGGCAAGGTCTCCATCACCGTTCCTTCAAATTCAATACAATCTTCTTTTGCCATTTTATGCCTCTGTTTAATTTTAAAACTTTAAAACGTATATTTACGAAAATATGATAGCGTGCAATCATGCCTTATTTTGAGGAAATATTCAACTGTTTAGAAAATTTCATCCCTGATTCAAAGCCAGCTGATCGAGATATTTTTCCGCATCCAGCGCCGCCATGCACCCGGTTCCAGCGGAAGTTACCGCTTGGCGATAAACATGATCCATCACATCCCCTGCCGCATAGACGCCTTCAATACTGGTTGCTGTAGCATTGCCTGAGAGTCCCGAGTTGACGCTGATATAGCCATTTTCCATCTCCAACTGCCCGGCAAAGAGATCGGAGTTGGGTTTGTGTCCAATGGCGATAAACACACCATCGAGCGCAAGCGTTGAAGTCTCACCTGATTTCACATCTTTAAGTCTGACACCTGTCACACCCAGATCATCACCTAAGACTTCCTCTAATGTTGAAAACCAGCGGATATCGATATTGCCGGTTTTGGCTTTTTTCATCAACTGATCGATTAAAATCTTCTCCGATCGTAAACTGTCTCGACGGTGAATCAGTGTCACTGTCTTGGCAATATTCGACAGATAAAGCGCCTCTTCCACGGCGGTATTACCACCACCGACGACAGCAACATCTTTATTGCGGTAGAAAAAACCGTCGCAAGTTGCACAAGCCGACACCCCTTTACCCATAAACGCCTGCTCCGATGGAAGCCCCAGATATTTTGCCGAGGCACCGGTGGCAATAATCAGCGCATCACAGCTGTAGTGATCGCTTTCACCCTGAAGCACAAATGGTCTTTGACTCAAATCCGCCGTTGAGATCGTATCATAAATCATCTGTGTCTCGAAACGCTCAGCCTGCTTTTGCAGTTTTGCCATAAGCTCCGGCCCCTGAATTCCTGCCTCCTCACCCGGCCAGTTATCGACATCGGTTGTCGTCATTAACTGCCCACCTGGTTCCATACCGCTGATAATAACCGGTTTAAGATTAGCGCGCGCCGCATAAATCGCTGCCGTGAAACCGGCAGGTCCTGAACCCAGAATAATCAAACGATGATGTATATTCGCCATAAATTATAAATTCCTCAATCTGTAAAACTCAGGCTATTGTAAAGCGAAATGGCGCCTTTGTGTAGCCTGTTTTCGATCATGGCAGGTCTGATCGGCTCACCTGATAGAGCTCAATCACCAGCTGTGACAGTCTGGAGACGGCTTTATCCCTGGCAACAGCGCTTAAATCATCAAAATTTGTCTCATCATCAAATGCCAGAATTTGATCGACAAGTTCTTCAATTGGCTGAGTCAGACGCCAGTATTGTTCAAAATATTCAAATCCACGCTCAAAACCATCGAGCCACAAATCGATCTGAGCGAAGGTCTGCCCTTTGAACTCGGTATAATAAACCAACGGTTCGAATTCAACCAATTGCTTATTTAATGTCTGCTTTAAATGCTGATAATAATCGCCAATCTCGGCGATGAGTGTTTCTTTTTCAGCGGCTGACAAAAGAGGCGCTTCATCTTCACGCCACACACCTTCAATCCAGTTTTCTGTCGGCACTTCAAACGAAGCCAAAAGCACAGCCGTCAGATAGCCATCCAGCATGGAAACCGAAAAAATATGCTCATCCTTCAAGCCTTCTTCAATCTCTGCTGTTGACTCCTCACCGTATAGATCCAAGAGTAAATCATCCAGTCTGTCTAATTTTTTTTCATTCATCATTGTTTACAACCTTCGTATTGCCCGTTAACTGTCAATTTAGTGTTATTTTTCGAAATTCAACGAATAAACACAAGCTTTCTTTTTCATTTCATGTAAAATTAATGCAAATCTGTCCATTAATCAAATCAGGGTGATCCAAATGCAACACAGTCCCGCTTTTTTATCATTAGTCGATGACGCCAGATCCAGAATCAAAGAATGTGATGTTCTCTACCTTAAACAACTCCTTGATCATAATGCTTTAGACGGACTCATCATTGATGTACGCGAGGAATCTGAATACGCCCACGCGCACCTTCCTAATGCCATTCATCTAAGCAAAGGCATCATCGAGGTCAAGATTGAAAATCTCATCCCCAACAAAGATCAAAGAATGTATCTTTACTGTGGCGGCGGCTATCGCTCGGCCTTAGTTGCCGATAATCTGCAGAAGATGGGTTACAAGGCAGTTGTGTCTGTTGATGGCGGCTATCGCGCCTGGTGCGCCAATGGCTTTCCGCTGACCGAGGAAAAATAGTCGTGTTTCGCATTGGCCACGGCATCGATGTTCACCGCTTAGTCGTCAAGCAAAAACCATTGATGCTCGCAGGCATAGAGATCGAAAGCCCATTGGCACTTGAAGCGCACTCCGATGGCGATGTGGTGCTCCATGCACTGACCGATGCCCTTTTGGGTGCGGCAGGGCTTGGTGATATCGGTCGCCACTACCCAGATACGGATGAGCGTTATCGAGGTCAAAACAGCGCTTTTTTTGTCCACGATACCCTTGATAAAATCACCGCCTCAGGCTATACACTCGGCAATATCGATATCACCATTATGGCTCAGACGCCCAGGCTGTCTCCCTTTATCGAGAGAATGCGCCATCATCTGGCAAAAATGCTTGGTATTGAAGCCCCAGCTGTTAACATCAAGGCAACGACGACCGAACAGCTTGGATTTGTCGGGCGCAAAGAAGGCATTGAGGTGCATGCCGTGGCATTAATTTATAAAACAGGAATGAAATAATATGATTATCGCACTTATTATCGGCATTATCGCCGCCTTAATCATCGGCTTTTTGATTGGATTTAGCATTAATAAAGCCGGCTCAAACTCACTGGAGAGGGAGCTTCATGAGGCACAGACAAAGTTTGACAGCTACCAGTCACTGGTCAATGAGCATATCAGCAAGACGCATAAGATCATGGAAAACATCTACCACGAGTTTATGGATTTGCAGAAACAGGCTCATGACTACAGCATCAAACTCAACGTTGACCCTTCCCGTCAGTCTATCTTACAACCCAAAGCCTATGTCGACAAAAAACAGGACAAAAATTTAGCCCATCATACCGACACACCAAAAGACTATGCTGAAAATGGAAACAACTGAAAAATCCGCCGCTATCGGCGTACTAAAACAACATATCACCGACTTTATCGTCGACGAAGAGTTAGGCTTTTCACTGACCGGCGAAGGTGAACATATCTGGCTTTACATCGAAAAGGAAGGTCGAAACACTCAGGATGTCATTCGTGATATCGCTCGATTTTCAGGTCTTAAGCGATCCGATATTGGCTACAGCGGACTAAAAGACAAACATGCCACGACGCGCCAGTGGCTGTCTTTATATTACCCGGGAAAACAGGATATCGACTGGCAACACTTTGACAGCGAAGGCGTCCGTCTTCTCATCATCAAACGCCATAATAAAAAGCTTAAAATCGGCACGCATAAATCCAATCATTTTCACATTATCATTCGTGATCTGAATTACCGACATGATGATATCAAACAGCGTCTTGAATCGATTTCACAAAACGGGTTTATCAATTATTATGGTCAACAACGTTTCGGTCGCGACAACCTTGAAAAAGCGCAGGCTTTTATTGACGGCCAAATCAAGCTTAAAAACCATAAAGACCGCGGCTTTTTGTTCTCGGTGATACGTAGTTTTCTATATAACCGCTATATCGATAAACGTCTAGAGACATTTGGCCGTCTTGAGCCTCTAAACGGTGATATCGTTGGCTTTTGTGACGGTAGAACCTTTTTTCGCGTGCAAGAGGGTGATATACCAGACATTCAGGCACGTCTGACGCAAAAAGAACTCGCTGTTGCAGCACCTTTGATCGGCAAGCCTGGAAAGCTTTTCTACGAAGATGAAGCGTTAGCATTTTATCAGGACTTCAATCAAAAGCACGATGCAATGGTTGCTTTTTTAAAGGCGGATTTTGAACTGGCATTTCGACCGATGATCTGCCACCCACAACAGCTCTCTTTCGACTTCGATGAGACAGAAAACCTGCTTACGCTGAATTTTTCTCTGCCATCTGGCGCCTTTGCCACGACATTGATCGACCAACTGATACCCGATCATGACGCATCACTATGATATTGCCATTATCGGCGGAGGCATTGCCGGCGCCAGTTTTCTCAACCTTGCCAAAAAGACCGGACTCTCGGTCTGCCTCATTGAACAACAATCCAAATTAGGCGGCATTGTCGATACCTTTTATAGCGATAAGGCAGAAGACTTTTGGGTTGAAAGCGGCGCTCACACCATCTATAACAGCTATGGACATCTCATCGATTTATTCGATGATTTCGCACTTGATAATGAGATTCAGCCTCGCGCCAAATTGCCGTTTAAATTGTGGCTTGCTCATGAAAAAGCACGCCCTATTCTTACTGGCATCAATCCGATTCGAGCCGGAGCCGGTCTTTTACTTTATCGCCTTAAAAACGCCAAAGGCCAATCGGTTAAAAACCATTTCAGCACCGTCTTTGGCCACAAAAACTATCGAAAAACACTGAAATACTGTTTTGATGCCGTGCTGTGTCAGAATGCCGATGACTTTCCGGCCGAATTTTTGTTTCAAAAACGCCCTCGCAATAAAAACTATCCGCGCAGCTTCACCTTTAAAAAAGGTTTGCAACGGCTTTTCACCAGGCTTTCCACACAGCACCATGATGTGATTTATTGCAATCACTCTATCGAAAGACTCGATAGAAATGAAAATGGGTGCTGGCAGCTTCAGTCACCGCAGGATCTATTCGTGGCGAAAAATCTGGTGATAGCCACCCCCTGGCATGTTACTCAGGCGCTGCTTCAATCCATAGAACATCCTATCGCCCAACTTCCATATCAACCAGAACGCTCTGATTTCTCTACCTTAAGCGTCATCCTCGATAAAAGAAAAGCCGCAAATCTGCCTGAGGTATCCGGACTCATTGGCATCGATACGGATTTTTACTCTCAAGTCACACGTGATATCATTGAGCATCCCTATTTTCGCGGTTTCAGTCTTCATTACAAAAGCGCTCGACTCGATACCAGCAAAGCGCTTAAACATGCGCTTAGCCAGTTTTCCATTCCACCTGAGGCCGTCATTGATTTTAAGTTTAAAACCCAGACGCTGCCACGCTATCATACCGAGCACCCTCTGTTTTTATCTCAACTGGATCAACATCTCAAAAATCAATCCCTCTATCTGACCGGCAATTATTTTACGCGTCTGGCCATGGAAGACTGCGTCCTACGTTCACAGCGTGAGTTTAAAAGGCTTTATCAGAAAATTCTTTCTAATAATGCTCATCTGTGATAGAATCGTGCCTGCTTTAATTTTGACAGATATCACATATCAAGCCTCTGTGATTAAATCGTAGAAAACAGCGGGCTCCCGCGGATGAAGACATCTGACTTAATTGTGCAACAAACTGAGTAGTTCATAACGAAATAGAAAAAGGTAATAAAGATGAAAACGTTTAGCGCAAAACCGGCTGAAGTCAAAAGAGAATGGCTTTTGATCGACGCAAATGGCAAAACCCTGGGTCGTCTTGCAACTGAAGTAGCCAGACGCCTGAAAGGAAAACACAAACCCGAGTACACAACCCACATCGACACTGGTGACTATGTTGTTGTTATCAACGCCGAAAAAGTTGCCGTAACCGGCAACAAACGCACGGACAAGGTTTACTACCGTCATACCGGTTATATCGGCGGTCTTAAATCCGTTTCATTTGACAAGTTGATCGCCAGCCATCCTGAACGCGCCATTGAATATGCGGTTAAAGGCATGCTGCCTAAAAACCCCCTGGGTCGCGCCATGTATAAAAAGCTGAAAGTTTATGCCGGTGACAATCACCCTCACACCGCCCAACAACCCAAAGTATTAGAAATTTAATTTAGGATAGGAAAATGGCTGAAACACAAAATTACGGTACAGGTCGTCGCAAGAGTTCAGTTGCCCGTGTCTTCATGAAAAAAGGCAGCGGCAATATCATCGTCAACAAACTTCCACTCGATGAGTTCTTCGGTCGTGAAACGGCCTGCATGGTCGTCAGACAACCGCTTGAACTTCTAGGGCTGACCGATCAGTTTGATTTCAAAATCAATGTTCATGGCGGCGGCACCACCGGTCAATCCGGTGCCATTCGTCTGGGTATTGCCCGTGCCTTGGTTGAGCATGATGAAACGCTCAAACCCGAGCTGCGCAAAGCCGGTTTCATGACCCGTGATTCACGCAAAGTTGAACGTAAAAAAGTCGGTCTGCGCAAAGCACGCAGAAAACCACAGTTCTCCAAGCGTTAATCTTTCCTCCTGCTTGCCGTGTGCCTTTTATTTCGCGCATGGTAATTCTGTTTTTAAACCCGACAACTGTCGGGTTTTTCTTTATTTTTTTGAGCAATTCCTCTTCTGCAGATCCGTCTTCAACCATATCATCGACGATGTGGCTGGATTTTTTCACCCCGGAACATTGAATTCAGATTGACAAACTTTTAAATTTTTTGCTACATTTATTCCTAAGCCTGTTTTTAAAAGATGTTTTATGATTAAAATCGTCGATTGCATACGAATGATGATGCCCAACCTGGACGCTGTTGTCGTGGTTGGGTTTACATCGTTTGTCTAAGCGCAAACAGACGATTTAGCTCAATTCCAGTGTCCAGGCCAAGACGCTGGTTATCATGCCAGAACCCCGCGCATAAAAGAATAGAAAAGCTTACGAGGTTTATCATGGCAAATCAACACCACAACCAACACTTCACCAGTCAATGTATTCATGCCGGCATCGAAACCGACCCTGCAACCGGCGCACTCTTGACTCCCATCTATCAGACAACCACTTATCGACAAGAGAGCATCGGCAATGATAAAGGTCATACCTACAGCCGCTCATCCAACCCAACCGTCAGCATATTGGAGCGCAAACTGGCCAGTCTTGAAAAAGCACCTTCCGCATCCTGCTTTTCGACTGGAATGGCTGCCATCAACGCATTAACCTCTACCCTTTTAAAAACCGGCGATCATATTATCTGCAGCGATGTCGTCTACGGGGGCACCGTCAGACTATTTAATGAAATCTTACGAAAATTCGGCGTTGATATCGACTATGTTGATACCAGCAATCCTCAAACTATTGAAGCCGCCATCAAGGTCAATACCACACTGATTCTCATTGAATCACCCGCCAACCCAACGCTTAAGCTTACCGATATCGCTGCTGTTGCCAAAATTTCTAAAAAGTACCAGCTTCTTCTGGCTGTCGATAATACCTTTCTAACGGCCGCTCTGCAAAGACCGCTTGATTTAGGTGCCGATATCAGTATTTATTCAACCACCAAATATATTGATGGTCATAATTCTACCGTTGGCGGTGCGCTGATTGCAAAAGAAGAAGCCTTGAATGAACGATTTCGTTTCAGCAGAAACTGCTTAGGCTCCATTCAAAAGCCATTTGAAGCCTGGCTGATACTGCAAGGGATTAAAACCCTGCCCTTGCGCCTCAGACAGCATAGCGACAACGCCCTGATCGTGGCAAATTTTCTTGAAACTCATAACGCCGTTAAGTCTATCTACTACCCTGGATTGACATCGTTTCCTCAGCATCAGCTGGCCACCCGGCAACATTTAGGCGCACATGGCGGCATGCTGGCTTTTGAACTAAAAGGTGATATACAAAAGGGTGTTGACTTTATCAATGCTGTCAAGCTCTGCTCACTGGCTGAAAATCTGGGCGCCATTGAGACGTTAATCACACATCCGGCAACAATGACTCACGGACCCATCCCCAGGGAACAACGTCAGAAATTAGGTATCCATGATGGATTGATCAGACTGTCTGTCGGTCTTGAAGACCCTTTTGATATTATCGAAGATATCAATCAGGCATTAACGAAAGTCTCTTTTAAATCCATCGCCTGACCTGAGAATTGCGCTTATGAATAAATGGACACAACTGATTCATAATGACATCGAAAGTGATGACCCTTATCGGGCAAACAGCACGCCAATCTATCAAACCGCCACTTTTGCCCAGTCCGATGCTCTACACCCTGACAATCTCTACGATTACTCAAGAAGTGGTAATCCAACTCGCCATCAGGTAGAACAATATATCGCCAGACTTGAATCAGCTCGATACGGTCTTGCTTTTAACAGCGGTATGGCGGCAATTCACTGTGTCTTACAACGCTTATCAGCCGGCGATCATATTATCGTCGGAGACGATATCTACGGCGGGACACATCGGCTCATTCATAAGGTTTTCTGTCGCTTTAATATTAGCTGGAGTCATGTCGATTTCAGCAAGCCAGACGCGCTTAAAAATGCGCTAAAGGACAATACCAAAATGATTTTAATCGAGACACCAAGTAACCCATTGCAACGAGTCACCGATATTAAAGCACTTAAAAACCAGCTGGCTGATGACACCCTTCTTGTTGTTGATAACACTCTGCTATCTCCCTGGTTACAGCAACCTCTGTCTTTGGGCGCCGATATCGTTATCCACTCGGCAACAAAGCATTTATCCGGCCATGGCGATATTACCGCCGGAGTTATCCTTACCGACTCCAAGAAACATGCCGATGACTTACACTTTTTGCAAAATGCCACCGGCAGTGCCTTGGAAGCATTACCATCATGGCTGCTTCTGCGCGGTGTCAAAACACTGGCTCTTCGCATCGAGCGCCAACAGCAAAGCGCGCTTAAGATTGCCCATTTTCTTAAACAGCATCCAAAAGTCACAAAGGTCTATTATGCCGGTCTGCCTGAACACCCTGGTTTTAAGATCATGCAAAAGCAAACCCGTGGCGCCGGTTCTGTGCTCAGTTTCACAACAGGCTCTGTTGAGCTGTCAGCGCACATCGTCAACACGACCCGCCTGTTCACCATCTCGGTGAGTTTCGGCAGTCTCATGAGCCTTATCAGCCTGCCTTGTGCTATGTCTCATGCCTCTATCGATAAGGATCAGCACAACATCCCTAATGATCTGATTCGGCTTTCCATAGGCATTGAAGACCTCGACGATCTTATCGCTGATCTGAGTCTTGCCTTTGAACGATATTCGCATCCAGATAGCTGTAAAACCTGAAATGGACAGCAGACAGCTGCATGCTCAAAATCAATGAAACCCTACCCATAAACAAAATAAACCAAAAAAATCCTCAACTCGCTTCATCATCTGCTTACAGATAAGGTATAATGTCATCCAATTGTGTTAAATTGAGCAAAACAGCATATGTCTGCACAAAATAAACGTTCTACTATGACGCTTTATACAAAAAGCGATGATCCGTTTTGTCATCGCATTAAGATGATTCTGGCTGAAAAAGATATCAATGCCGACATTATCGATGTTGACAAACAGGATAAACTCGAAGAGCTCTATGAGCTTAACCCTTATGGGCAAGTACCAACCCTAATGACCAAAGATCTCATCGTCTATGAACCGGATATTATCTTTGAATATCTTGAAGAGCGCTTTCCTTATCCGCCACTTCTATCTGTATTTCCACTTGAGCGTGCACGCACTCGCATGCTTTGCAAACAGATTGATGAGAAGTGGATGCCGCTTTTAAATCAGGCTTTAAAAGCCAAAGGACAGAGCGCCCAACAACAGGCTAAACTTGAGCTATTAAAAACACTATTTGACCTGATTCCACTCTTAAAACGCCAGCCCTACCTGCTGGGAGATGAGTTTGGCATCGCCGATTGCTCACTGGCGGTGATACTCTACAGCTTACCAAAGCTCGGAATCAAGCTACCTGAGAAGGCCATGCCGCTAGTAAAATACGCGAAACGCGTCTTCAACCGCGATTCCTTTAAACAGAGTATCAGCCGCTCTCGCTGATGCAATAATAAGAATGATAGAAAACATAAGGATACAATTATGGCAATGTTACGTGGCTACTTGATTGATGCCGCTTATGAATGGATGATCGATCACGGTTTCACCCCTTATATGCTGGTAGATACAGAATATGATGGCGTTGTTGTGCCTGAAGAATATATCGATGATGACGGCAAGATATTACTCAACATGTCATCGGATGCCATCACCGATTATAGTTGTAATGACGATAGTATCGAGTTTAATGCCACCTTTGACAGCATTCCGATGACGGTTAGCATTCCTTTCGAATCGGTACTCGAACTGTATGCCGGTGAAACGGCTCAAGGACTCTATGCACGCGAGTTTGGCTATGGCATCACCGTCAATGAAGGCGAAAGTGATGACGATGTCAACCCACCTAATCAAAACAGCAAATCTGCCCCTAAAGGCAATGGTGGACTTCATCTGGTGTGACAGGCGTACGTACTTCTACTAAAGAAGCGTCACACCTTTTCATTCCTTCCCCTTGGGTAAAAAGAGAAATATTAAAGCTTCAGCTCGCCCTCAAGTAAAAAAGAGGCATCGAATTTTTAACTTCTCCCCCTTGTATTAGGGAGAGGCAGTGAGGGGGCTATAAATAAGCAAACACCGCTTCAAATAAACATAACATACAAATAAAAAGACGAGGATTTTATGGCCGGTCACAGTAAATGGGCAAACATCAAACATAAAAAAGCCGCACAAGATGCCAAACGAGGAAAAGTTTTCACCAAACTCATCCGTGAGATCACCGTTGCCGCCAAATTAGGTGGTGGTGACAGAGAGTCTAATCCCAGACTTCGAGCCGCTATTGCCACAGCACTTAGCCACAACATGACCAAAGATACCATTGAACGCGCCATCAAAAAAGGGGCAGGTGGTGAAGAAGGCGCCAATCTAGAAGAAGTTCGTTATGAAGGCTATGGACCCAATGGCGTCGCTTTTATCGTAGACTGTATGACAGATAACCGAAACCGCACCGTTGCCGAAGTCCGCCACGCTTTCTCGAAATCTGGTGGCAATCTGGGTACCGACGGCTCTGTGGCTTATATGTTCAATAAAAAAGGCTTCTTAAGTTTTGAGGCGAGCATCGATGAGGATGTGTTAATGGATGCCGCCCTTGAGGCTGGCGCTGATGACATTATCACCAATGATGATGGCAGCATCGATGTGATCACAACACCCAATGAGTTTACAGAAGTCAAGGACTCGCTGGAGCAGAAAGGATTTATCAGCATCAACGCCGAGCTGACTATGGATGCCGACACCAAGGCTGATATCACCGATATTGAGCTGGCACAAAAAATTCTCAACATGATCGATCGTCTGGAAGATTTGGATGACGTACAAAACGTCTACACCAATGCCGATTTTTCCGATGATGTTATGGCGCAACTTTAAGGCATGGATGTATGGAAGATCTTTCTTTTACCAGGCTGTCTCAATTTAATGCCGAAAACAATCTGATTGTAATTCGCCCTTATCAAGAAACGGATTTCATAGCACTTGAATCCATTTTCAACAATAAAGACTTCGCCTGGTTCACAAATGCTTACCCAAACTGTCGTTGCTTTATTGATGAAAAGCTCAATAGCCTGAAAAAAAGAATTTTAATTCCTCTGGTTCTCATTGATAAACACGAAAATGCACCGTTTGGCATGACTTCATTATATGATATTGACTTCAATCATAAACGTCTAGAGATTGGCTCCAGCTGGATTTCTGGGGAATATCGCGGATCAGTCTATAATGCACTATCCAAATATATCTTATTCCATCAATTACTACAAATGGGATTTAACCGGCTTCAGCTTAAAACTGATAACCTAAATGAACAATCAAAAACCGCCATGAACAAACTCGGTCTTGATTATGAAGGCAAGCTATATTCACACATGATTGTAAAAGATGGAAGAGTTCGTGATAGCGCAATATTCAGCGTTACAAAAGCTCGCTGGCCTGTTATTGAACCGAAAATAAAACAACGCATTGCCGAGAAGCTCTCATATGTGTTGGCTCCAACAAAATCATGATCATCCTTGGAATAGATCCTGGCTCTCGCATCACCGGCTTTGGTCTGATCAAAGCCGATGGCAAAAACTGCTATTATGTCTCAAGCGGCTGCATTCGTATCAGTGAAACCGAGACAGGAAGGCGCCTGAAGCAGATTGCCGATGGCATCGATGAGATTATCACGGCCTATCGCCCTGACGAGTCGGCTGTTGAGCAGATCTTCATGTTTCAAAATCCAGGCTCAGCATTGAAGCTTGGTCAGGCTCGAGGTGTCGCTCTTTGTACACTGGCACACAATGATCTGCCTATCGCCGAATACTCTGCCAAACAGGTCAAACAAGCGATAGTCGGTTATGGCAATGCGGCAAAGTCTCAGGTTCAGCATATGGTTCAATCCTTTTTGCAATTAAGTAAAAAACCTCAGGCCGATGCCGCCGATGCACTTGCCATCGCCATCTGCCATTTTCACAGCAGAAACAGCCTGCTTCAGATCAAACAGGCCAGCAAAATCGTCAGAGGAAGATTACAATGATTTCACGCATTCGTGGCACACTCATCGAAAAACAGGCGCCCATCGCCATCATTGAGGCACATGGCATCGGTTATGAAATTTTGGTGCCGATGAGCTCCTTCTACCGCCTTGGCAACCTCAACAGCGAGGTGATTCTCTACACGCACTTTATCGTTCGTGAAGATATTCAGCAGCTCTATGGTTTTTCCAACAAGGCCGACCGCAGGCTATTTCAAGAACTGATCAAAGTCAACGGAATAGGTGCAAAAATGGCGCTGGCCATCTTATCTGGCATGGATGGCCGCATGCTCGTTCACTGTGTTGAAAGTCAAGATCACAGTCTGCTTTGCAGCATCCCCGGTATTGGCAAAAAAACAGCCGAGCGCCTGATCGTTGAAATTAAAGACAAACTCGATAAAATCATTCTTGAGATCGATAGCTTTACGCATGAATCACTCGATAAAACGCAAGAGAATAGGGCATCAGAAACAACTGAAAAAGACACCATCAATCCTCCGATTACCACGCAAACCATGACCCAGGAAGCCATTGCCGCTCTTGAAGCCCTGGGATACAGACCTGCCGATGCCTCTAAGTATGTACTTAAAATCAAAAACCAGGCCAACAGCGTTGAGGATATGATTCGCCTTGCTCTTAAAAATACACAAAATAAGCAATATTGACCATTTTTCATCTTTAAATATTTATTTTTCGATTATATCGTTATAGCATAAAGATCAAAGTCAACAAAAAGTAGAATACATTGCATGCTAAAATTTAATCTGCACCGACTCAAAGGCTATGCTTTGATCATTGTCACACTCAGCGCCTTTTTGCTGGTCTATAAATACATTCTTCAGGTCTACCCTGGTCTCATTGCCAATGATATCATGGCCTCTTTTAACATCAATGCCGCTGAAGCCGGCTCCATGATCGCCATCACTTTCTGGACCATCGTCATCGCCCAGCTTTTCTCCGGCATTATGCTGGATAAATTTGGTTTTCGCCTGATAAGTGCCCTCTCGATTGCCTGTTCTGCCGCCGGTCTTCTTGTTTTTATCTACGCCGCGAATCATCAAAGCATCACCTTGGGCTATCTTGGCAGAATCATGATCGGTATCGGCATCTCCTTTGCCACCGTCAGCTATATCAAGGCCGTCTCCGTCTGGTTCTCCGCCGATAAATTCGCCTTTGTCGTCAGTTTCCTGGCAACCGCTGCCATGACTGGAGCCATTATCGGTCAAGCGCCACTGGCATTTCTTATCAATCACAGTGGTTCATGGCAAAATGCTTTGACCATCTGCGCGGCTATCGGCTTTATCGGCGCCATTTTATATTTTTTATTGGTGCGCAATCATAATCCCAATAATCCAGAGAGTATCAAAAGCGATGAAACCATCAACTGGAAGACCCTGAAGAAAACTTTTCTCAACCGCAATAACTGGCTCTTGACCCTCTACTCGGGACTAAGCTTCACTACTATCGATGCCTTTGCCGGACTTTGGGGTAATAACTATTTCCGTGAACAATACGGTATTACTACCTCACATGCCGCAGGACTCATATCGATGATTTTTCTGGGCATGGCCATCGGCTCTCCCATTATTGGCAAGCTGTCTGAAACGCTGAATCAACGCAAATCGTTGATGCTCATCTTTCACATCCTCGCCACCATTGCCATCACCATTGTCTTGACATTCAAGACCTCACCAACCATAGCCGGAATCTGTTTATTTATCTTTGGATTCTGCCTTGGCATCTACATGCTGGCCTTTGCCATCGGCAGACGCTCCAACTCCATCGTCATTGCCGCCACCGTCGCCGCCCTTATCAACACAGGAGAACCGGTATTAGGTGCCATCTTTGACCCTTTAATCGGCTATTTCCTCGATCTTAACTGGTCAGGACACTACCTTAATGCCAGCGGTCAGATTCTTAAGGCTCACAGCAACATTCTCCCTGCCGGCGCCGTTAAATATTTTACCGTGAACTCCTATCATGTTGCCTTCTCCATCTTAACTTTAAGTATGATTATTTCTTTTATTCTGTTATGCTTTATCAAAGACAAAAAACATAACCGCTAATTTCACTTTTTTATGTCTCTTATTGACCTCTACCTGCAAAAATGCCAGCAGCTCAACCTGAAAGAAGATGGGCTTCAACGTCAGGCGCTTGATCAACTTTCAACCATTCAAAAAGCGCTCAATGACCACACATCGAGAAAACACAGCTGGTTTAGAAAAAACATCCCCGACATCAAGGGACTCTACCTTTGGGGCGGCGTTGGTCGCGGCAAGACCTTTATTATGGATCTGTTTTATGAGGCGCTGGATGAGCCAAAAAAACAGCGTCAACACTTCAACCACTTCATGAAACAGATTCACGCCTGGCTTAGAAAATATCAGGGGCAAAAAGATCCACTGCAAAAGGTCGCCGAGGCGATTGCCGAGCAATACCGCATCATCTGTTTCGATGAGTTTTTTGTTGAAGATATCGCCGATGCCATGATTCTAGGCGGACTGTTCAAAGCTCTGTTTGAAAAGGGGATTATTCTCGTTGCCACATCCAATATTCCACCGGATAGGCTCTATGCCGGAGGATTACAACGCCAGCTGTTTCTGCCTGCCATTGAAGCACTCAAACAGCATGTTACCGTCTTTAACCTCGACAGTGGTATCGATTATCGCCAGCGCGAACTGAAATCCTCAGAGAATTATTTCTACCCATCAGATCATGCCAAGACTTATCTTTCTCAAAAGTTTTCACAGATCGCCATCGACGCCGATGCGGGGCTAAAACATACCGACATTTTACTTGAAGATCGCAAAATTTCCATCATCGCCGTTGCCAGTAACATCATCTGGTTTGATTTTTTCGCCATCTGCGGACATGCTCGCGGAGTCAGCGATTATATCACCCTCGCTCGAACCTATAAGCATGTCATCATTGCCAATATCCCCATCTTAACCGAGGCACATGAGAATGAAAGCCGACGATTTATCGCGCTTGTCGATGAGTTTTATGATGAAAATACGCATCTGATTATCTCAGCTGCCACACATTATAACGACATTTATCAGGGGCAGAAATTGATATTTCAGTTTGAGCGCACACTCTCACGCTTAAAGGAGATGCAAAGCGAGCAGTATATGGCGGCGGTACAGGAGAAATTTTTCTACAATCCGAAAGAGAACCAGACAACGGTTAAAAACTCATGAACAAAGTTCACTACATTACCGTCGATGCCGATCGACAAGGACAGCGTATCGATAATTTTTTGATTGGACACTTTTCAAAACTGCCAAAAGCGTTGATCTATCGCTGGATTCGAAAAGGTGAACTCAGAGTCAACAAAGGCCGCATTAAACAGACCTATCGTGTCAATGCCGATGATGTCATTCGCATCCCTCCTTTTGAATGTGATGAGCAGGCAAAAACCATTCCGGTTAAAGAGGATCATCTGGCCTATCTGGAGTCGCTTATCCTGTTTGAGAATGAAGATTATCTGATTATCAACAAGCCCTCCGGTATTGCTGTTCACGGTGGGTCTGGTGTCAATTCAGGACTCATAGAGCGCCTGCGGCTATTACGTCCTCGAGCTAAAAAACTTGAGCTTGCTCACCGGCTGGATAAAGAAACCTCTGGATGCATGATCATCGCCAAGAAATACAGCATCTTGACTTGTTTTCATGAAATGTTAAAAAACCGGGAAGTCAAAAAAACCTATCATGCCTTGGTTCATGGGCGTTGGAATGAAAAAATCAAGCATATCAATCTGCCATTAAAACGCATGCTTTTAGCGCATGGTGAGCGCATGGTTCGAGTCGATCATCGAGATGGTAAATCCGCTTATACCGATATTCGCATAATCGAGACTTTTGCTGATTTCACACTGGTGGAAGCCAAGCCGTTAACCGGTCGTACACATCAGATTCGAGTCCATTTATCACACTATCACCACCCGATTATCTGCGATAAAAAATACGGCTTCAAAGTGCTTGATGAGGCCATTGTAAACCAGGGATTCAATCGTCTATTTCTTCACGCCAGCACCTTATCGTTTACCGATCCAAAAACCGGGGAGCCAATGCAGTTTGAGGCAGCTTATGATGAAGCCTGTCAACGCTTTCTGTTATCTCTTTAAGTATCTCATTAATTTTATCGATAGGTGATGATACTGCAAATAGACGGTTGAAGCGTCGGCATAAATCCAGTACAATCGCTTACAACAAAAAATTATGAGGAATAAAACACATGACAACAGCTACTGCTCGCCATATTCTGGTTAAAACCGAAGATGAATGCAATACCTTAAAAGCCGATATTGAAGCCGGTAAACTCAATTTTGAAGATGCCGCCAAACAGAAATCTCTATGCCCATCTGGCTCACGTGGTGGAAATCTGGGTGCTTTTGGCCGCGGTCAAATGGTCAAGGAATTTGATGAAGTTGTCTTCAACGGTGAGATAAACAAAGTCTTAGGACCCGTAAAAACGCAGTTTGGTTATCATCTGGTTGAGGTGACTTCTCGCGATTAAATATTAACTTTTGCATTTTTTTTGCACAATTCCTTTAAAATTTCTGTATCTTTTATAAAAATCAGGTACAATAGCCTATCTTTTTATTGACACTATTATTTAGGTTTTACATGTCCACTGATTTAATTACTGACTTTCGCGCACTAGCGCTCAATGATGCACTTCTTAATGCCATCGAAAAATTAGGTTACACAACACCGACCCCAATTCAGGCACACACCATCCCTTTTGTACTACAAGGGCGTGATGTGCTGGGACAGGCGCAAACCGGTACCGGCAAAACCGCCGCCTTCGCCCTTCCACTTCTCAACAACATGGACATGGACAGCCACAACAAATCCCCTCAGGTACTGGTATTAACACCAACTCGTGAGTTGGCCATTCAGGTAGCCGAAGCTTTTGAAAGCTTCTCCAGAGAAATTGCCAGACTTAATATTCTTTCAATCTATGGTGGTCAGGAATATACGCGCCAGATCCGCGCCCTAAAAGCCGGCGTTCATGTCGTCGTCGGCACAGCAGGACGCGTCATGGATCATATGCGCAAAGGCACTTTAAAGCTTGATAATTTGAAGGCGCTGGTTCTTGATGAAGCCGACGAAATGTTGCGCATGGGCTTTATTGATGATGTGACCTGGATTTTATCTCATACACCAGAGACCTGTCAACGCCTGCTGTTCTCAGCAACGATGCCAAAAGATGTCATCAATATCGTCAACGACTATCTGAGAGAGCCCTGCAAAGTTCAGATAAAAGCCAAAACGGCAACGGCAAAAACCATCACTCAGCGCTTTTTAGTTGTCAAAGGCTTAAGCAAAATTGAGGCACTGGATCGCATTCTCGAGGTTGAAGACAGCGATGGTGTGATCGTCTTTGTCAAGACCAAAGCCTCCACCGTCGATGTAGCCGATGGACTTCGCAATTTTGGTCATGCCGCCGTCGCCATCAATGGTGATATGCAGCAGAATCAGCGTGAACACATTATCGATCAGTTTAAAGCTGGAAAAACCGATATTCTGGTCGCCACCGATGTCGTTGCCCGTGGACTCGATGTGGAACGGGTATCACATGTCATCAACTTCGATCTGCCTCAAGACAATGAAGCCTATGTTCATCGCATTGGTCGCACCGGTCGCGCCGGACGCCAGGGCGATGCCATCTCCTTGATCTATACTCGCGATCTACGACAGTTGCGCATGCTTGAACGCATCACCCGTCAGCCAATGGAAGAGATGACGCTGCCAAGCGCTGATACCATTACCGAGAAACGTGTCACACGTTTCAAACATGAAGTCGCCGAGATCATCCGCCATAAAGACCTGACGAAATTCAAAGACATGATGGCTAATTTTCAAAATGAATATGGCAGCGAAAACGAGGATATCATAGCGGCTCTGGCCTTACTGGCTCAAGGCGATAAAACACTGTTTGTCAAAGAAATCCAGGCACCAGCTAATTTTAAATCTGAACGTCGTGGTGACAGACGATCTGACCGAGATCATGGTGGCGATCGCAAACCGGCGCGTGGTGCTCGTAAATTCAGTAATACCGACATGAAAACCTATCGCATTGAAGTCGGTAAAAATGACGGTGTTGAACCACGTAACATCGTCGGCGCCATTGCCAATGAAGTCGGCCTTGACAGCAGAAGCATCGGTCACATCCGCCTGTTTGATAAATTCAGCACCGTGGATCTGCCCATTGATATGCCAAAAACGTCTATTGATCACCTCAAAAAAGTCTGGGTTGCCGGTCGTAAACTCGATATCAAGGAAGACAAAAGATAGTATTTTTTGTTAAACTATCAGGCATGGCAACCTTGTATTGAAAACTCATGCCCTTGATTTTAATCGTTGATGATGAACCTCCAATTCGACAGATGCTGAGACTGGCACTGACGCGAGGAGGTTTTGATGTTATTGAAGCTGCCGATGCCAGAAGTGCATGGCATCTACTGCAAAAAGAAACCGCCATCGATCTCATCCTCTTGGACTGGATGTTGCCAGATATGAGCGGCATTAATCTCTTATCCCGTATCCGAAATGACCGATTACTCAAGAATAAACCCGTCATCATGTTGACGGCTCGCGCCGAAGAAAATAATGTTTTACGTGGCTTTGATTCCGGTAGCGATGACTATATCACCAAACCGTTTTCGCCCAAACAACTGATTGCCAGAATCAATGCCGTTTTAAAACGCAGTATTCCAGAGCAGAAAAATCAACTTATTGTCAACGATCTCCTGCTTGACTGTGATGCCAATCGAGTATTTTACAACAGCCAGGAAATCAAGTGTGGTCGGCTTGAATTTAAATTATTGCAATATCTGATGCGATACAATGGCAAAACCTTCTCGCGCCAACACCTGCTCGATAGTGTCTGGTCAACACAGAAAGACGTCACTGAACGCACGGTGGATGTGCATATCAGACGTGTACGCAAATTGCTGGAACCTTTTGGTTATGACAAATATATCCGCTCGGTACGTGGTGAGGGTTATCAGATGTTACAAAACCTTGAATGATCGCTCGGATATCGGTAAGATAGGCGCAGCACAAATCCAATCTAGAATATAAAATGGCTGAATTAGAATATAAAAAATACATGTGTATGGTCTGCGGCTGGATCTACGATGAAGCAGAAGGATGGCCCGAAGATGAAATAGCGCCAGGGACAAAATGGGAAGATATCCCAGATGACTGGTTATGCCCGGATTGCGGCGTCGGTAAGGAAGATTTTGAGATGATGGAAATCTAAACCCTTGTTTTCAAACGCGCCGTTTCAATCTATTCTATTTGATAATAAGACATTTATCGTCAAACGAGACGATCTGATTCATTCTAAGCTCAATGGTAACAAAGCCTTTAAACTTGCCTATCTGCTCGATTCAGAATTGAAGACCTCGAACATCACAAAACTTGTCTCATTTGGCGGCTGTCAGTCAAATTTCATGCTGGCTCTGTCACGACTTGCCATTATTAAAGGCTTGCAGTTTGATTATTGGGTAAGAACATTGCCAAAATTTTTAAAGGCCAATCCATGCGGCAACTTAAAATCAGCACTCAAAGACAATATGAAGCTGATTGAGCGCTTACGCCTCCCTGATATCACCGAATTACATCATCACTATAACAGCGATCAAACACTGATTCTTGATCAAGGTGGTCGAATGCCATCTGCCGAATATGGAATGAAGCGATGTGCCAAACAGATTATTGATTATACATCTGCTCAAGGACTAACAGACTACAGTGTCTTTGTGCCATCAGGTACCGGCACCACAGCCGTTTATCTGGCCAAATACCTTCCAATCGACACACTCTACACCACTCCCTGTATCGTTGATGAGAACGATCTCAAACGACAGATGCAATCACTGGATATAGCCGCTTCCAGTCGAGTACAGATATTAAATCCTTGTCGAGAATACCGCTTTGGTGGTCTGTATTTTGAGCATCTGGCGCTTTATCAACAACTTTTAAGCCAGACGGCGATTGAATTTGAGCTTCTTTATGACCCCCAAGGCTGGCAGGTCTTGCTGTCATACTATGACAAACTGCCTAAACCCGTCATCTATCTTCATTGTGGTGGCACAGAGGGCAATGAGACCATGCTTAAGCGCTATAGACGCAATGGTATGCTCAAGCCTTAAGACTGGGTTGATAACGACAAAAGGGTTCTTCCGCCAGATAATCTCCGTTTATCTGCCAGGCGCGCGCACGACAACCGCCGCAAATCTTAATAAACTGACACGATCCGCATTTCCCCTGATAGGATGTAAAATCCCGCAGCTGCAATAACAGCTTACTATGCTGCCATATTTCCCTTAATGACTGTTTGTAAACATTACCGGCAGGCACTGGCAAATAACTGCAAGGCTGAACATTGCCATCGACATCAATCGTGCAGATACTCTGCCCGGCAATGCAACCTTTGGCTCCACCGGTACCAAAAGACAAAGGGCGAGATTTGATATGAAGTCCCTTGGCTTTATTGTGTTCAAAACGGATACGATAATAATGAGGAGCACAGGTTGGTCTTACCATCATCTGCTCCTCTTCTTTTTCCATATCAAAATGCCAGTTGAGAATCTCATCATAACACTTTGCATCGATCAGCTCATTTAACAATCTCTGCCCTCGCCCACTTGGAACAACCATAAACAGATACCAAGCCATGGCTCCCAAAGACTTTGCCAAACAATAAACCGGTTTGATATGTGCTTCATTGCGTTTTGTGAATGAGGAATTGATAATAAACGGAATCGCATGGTTCTTCAATTTTTCTGCCGCCAGCATTGTCGCTTTAAAAGCCCCTGGCATCTGTCGAAAATCATCATGCACCTGACTATCAGCTCCATCAAGACTCAAAGAAACAATGGAAATACCCGATTTTTTAATCTCTCGGCATACTTCATCATCAATCAGTGTACCATTGGTTGCCATCGCCATTCTAAGCCCCTTATCGACACCATAGTGCGCCAGCGTGAAAATATCATCTCGCATAAGTGGCTCTCCTCCCGAGAGTACCACCACGGGCTTTGAAAAACGACAGATATCATCAATAATGCGAAATCCCTGTTCTGTTGGAAAATCAGGATGTGCCCCAACCTCACATTTTGAAGATGAACGGCAATGAATGCATTCGAGATTACAACGCCTGGTCGTCTCCCAGGCCAACCATTTTAATTGAAATTTTTTATTCACCATAGCTTTAAGATGACATGTTTTTATGCCTCAAATAATAGAGCAGGCAAGGCGGTGCCGTCATAAAAAATAGTCACCAATTTGATCATAATCAAGCTTGTGAAAACGGATGCTTAAGATTGGATAAAAATAAATTTATGTGTTAACGATATGTTTCGTTTTAAAAAATTCACATTCAAAAAATAAGCTCAGATAGAAAAAGAAGAAGAAGCCTTGCGCCAAACCTTGCGCTCAGCCTTAAATCGGCGTTTTAAGGCTTTATAGTTCGCTGTTATTTCTCCGATATGTTCGGCTGAAAGTTTTTGTTTTTTCGCATTCAAACATTCCTGTTTAGCACGAGCCCAAGCTTTAATCGACTCAAAAAAGACCTTGTATTGCTGCTCAAGCTGCTTTTCCCAATCCACGACAATTTGAATATAATGCTTCTTGTTCTTGTTTTTCGCCAGTTTCTTCTGCACGTCTTTATATTGCATTGCTGCACGAGCCGCTTCAATAACCGGTTTTGGTGTACGCTTTAAATCCCATGCCCAACCGATTTTAGCCGACAAAAAAATCAACCATTTAGACGGATCAAAATCATGCCACTTCACGCCATTTCTGTAATCACCCGCATATTTATGATGAAAATTATGGTAGCCCTCACCATAAGTGACCAAAGATAAAAGCGGATTGTCCTTGGCGGTATTCTCATCGCTATAACGACGTTTTCCCCAGATATGCGCCAATGAGTTGATGAAAAAAGTAAAATGATGATTAAGCACCAGACGCAAAAGACCGGCTAGAAGCAGACAGCCAAACACACTGCCATAAGTCGCACCAATCAACATCGGCAGGATCGCGCACATGAAGATTGCCAGAGGTACATAATATTTGTGCTGAAAGGCGACGATTTTATCTTTTTTAAGATCATCGACATTCTCAACACGACCGACTTCATCAGGCAATTCTCTTAACATCCAGCTGAAATGTGAATACCAGAAACCTTTGGTTGCCGCATAAGGGTCTTTGACAACATCATCAACAAATCGGTGATGCTTGCGATGATCGGAAGACCATTTAATAATGCTGTTTTGCAGTGCTCCGGCACCAAATAGCATGAAAAAGGTTTTTAAAATGGCATTGCCTTTATAAGCACGATGCGACCACATTCGGTGATAACCGGCGGTAATGGAAAGCCCCGTGGCAATCATAAAAAAGCCAAACCAGAACCAGTCGAGCGCATTAAAGCCAATGAAGATGGCATAAAGCGGAATCAAAATAGCCGCCGCAATCGGTGTCAGTGTCAGCACCAGAATGCTTTTGAAATCTAGCGGCTGTTTTTTTACATCCTTGCCGGTCTCGATGTTTTTTACTGCCTTCATGTTGTCTTAGTCCGCCTTAAATTAATGAGTCAACGCCAACATCATAAAGGGTAATGGGACAGAAATCAATGATTATTTTTTAATCAGAAAATCTAAAACCGGTTTGCATCGACCGCATCCCTTTAAATTTGGGATCTGAAGGTTCTAGAAAAAGAAAAATTAAATAAATCCGCTATATAACAAGTTATGGCTGACACAATCCATAGGCGTACTGTGCCGCCCCCTGCAAACCGACATCGGTATTCATGACCACATGAACCGGAATCTCTTTCATTAGCTCCGTCATCCTGCCCTTATCGATAAAAGCGTGGATGAAGCGACCGTCTTTGATTTGAGAGATCAGCTTAGGTGCAATTCCGCCTACGACGTAAAGACCACGTTTCGGCAACGTGCTTAACGCCAGATTTCCAGCAACAGCACCATAGACCTGAATAAAAATATCCACCGCTCTTAAAGACATGGGGTCGCCTTTCTCGACGGCAAATTTTGTGATCAGCTTCGCCTTGTCTTGCCCCATATGCATTAAACGGCGAAGCTCCGGTGATTCTGACTGATTATAAAGCGGATTATCTACCACATAGCGGTAGATATTAACAAGCCCTGGACCGCAGCAGATGCGCTCGATAGAGACTCGATGAAGACGACGCTTGAGGTATTTAAACAAGGCGATCTGCTCATCATTGACAGGGGCGAAATCCTGATGCCCACCCTCTGTCGGCAAAACCCTGGTCTTATCATCACATTTAACGGCGATGCCCATGCCCATACCCGTTCCGGCGCCTAAGATGGCAATCGGCGCATCGGCAACCGATTCGGCCTGTTGCAATGTTTCCAGATCAGAAGTCGTGAGCGTGTCAATACCATAACCGATGGATTCAAAATCATTGATGAGTTTGACTTTGGCAATGTCGAGCTTTAAACCTTGAGCCAACTCACTCTCAGCGATCCCCCAAGGCAGGTTGGTAAATTCCACGCTGCCCTTTTTAACCGGTCCGGCCACGGCAAGACAGGCGGCGTTAATTGCGCTGCTGTCAATTCCAGATTCTTGTAAAAATTGCTTGATAATCTCAGACAAACTCTTATATTCAGCCGCCAGATAGGTCTTGACAAATTTCTGCCTGGCACTCTTTTTATGATGCTCCGTCAGCTGCAAACGGGTATTGGTTCCCCCTACATCACCAGATAAAACGATCATTTATATCCTTAAAACCTATTTTAGTTTTACTCTATCTTACTGAAAAGTCATAAAAGCGCCACCTATTTTTCAGAGTAAGCTTGATATTTGTTGTGGAAATGAGAAATGGGCTCAACCATACTAATGAATAAACAGATGATTATCGGAGACGATATATGCAGACGATCAGAATCGTGACCTTTATACTGATAACAGCCCTCTTAGCTGCCTGTACTCAAAAATCCTTTACCACACTACCGGGAGCCAATCTTGATGCCCCACCTCCGGCGCCAGGATATTACAATCCACATGCCCAGCCTCAAGGACTCTCCAATGACTCCTCCCCTGTCTTTGAAGAGCACTTCTACTGGAAACAGCACCATGATAATGGGGTTGTGGCACCGGATAGTGAAGACTAAAGATATGCCAATAACACAGGAATGTTGATCTTAACAAAATCAGTAAGGAACGTGTCTGAAATAAATTTCCCTTCGTCAGTAAAGCGGGAGGGGGAGAATAGCCCGAAAGGGACAAACTATTCCCCTTCAGCAGTGAAGTGGGACGAAGAGCGTCTTGAGCTCTGCGAATGGTAGAAAAACGCAGAGCGGGCGAGGTAGTTTATTAAATCCTGAAAACTCCCCAAAAAATTGAAAACCTTGTACAATGGCGTTGAACCATTGATT
>JBMSHD010000007.1:0-38807 GCA_049416425.1 Francisellaceae bacterium
TGGCATGCATTTAGCGCTACTGAATAACTCTGATTGTCGATATTGCTTGGTTTTGGCGGAAAAAGAAATAAAAATTTTAAAATATTTTCAATTTACACAGGCTAGCCGAAAGGTCACGATTTACCAAGAGTCACAGAAGATTATAATTATTCATCATCCTCATGCTTTCTGGCTTTTTTGCGTTCAATTTCTTCCTCGCTGTCCTCAACGATAAGATCATCAAGAGAAATACCGGCATCCTGACTGTCTGCGTTTAACGCCGCACTCAGTGCCATTTCCAGCTCATCCATGCTTGGACCTTTTTCTTGTTCAACCCTGTCTTCAAGACTCTTACGACGTCTTTCATTGTGATAGGCAAGACCGGTTCCAGCAGGAATCAGTCGGCCGATCAGCACGTTTTCCTTCAGACCTCGTAGAAAATCTTTCTGACCCTTAACAGAAGCTTCCGTCAACACACGAGTCGTCTCCTGGAATGACGCCGCTGACAGGAAAGATTCCGTTGACAGCGATGCCTTGATCAGACCGAGCAAGATCGGTTCATATTGAACTTCAAGTTTACCTTCTAAACGCAGATCGTCATTGGCTTTTAAAGCCTCTACAAGCTCAACCTGCTCTCCTTCAACAAAACTGCTGTCCCCAGGAGCGGTAATCATGACTTTTCTCAACATCTGACGCACAACGGTTTCAATGTGTTTATCATTGATTCCCACGCCCTGAAGTCGATAGACTTCCTGAATTTCGTTGATAATATAATCGGCCAGCGCATGCACACCTTTCAAGCGAAGCACCTCGTGTGGATCCATTGGACCATCGGAGATAATCTCACCTTTACTGACATGCTCACCTTCAAACACGTTGATATGACGCCATTTAGGAATCATAATTTCTACCGCGTCATCACCTTCAGGAGAAATAACCAGACGGCGTTTACCCTTGGTCTCTTTACCAAAGCTGACAACGCCAGAAACTTCAGCTAAAATGGCGGCATCTTTCGGACGTCTGGCTTCAAACAAATCAGCCACTCGCGGCAAACCACCGGTAATGTCTTTGTTTTTCGAGCCTTCTTGAGGAATACGAGCAATGACATCACCAACTGCAATCTTAGCACCGTTGTCAATGTTTAAAATGGCACCTATGGGCATAAAATAGCTGGCTGGAATATTGGTATTCGGGAAGCACAGCTCCTCACCCATGTTATTGACCAGACGAACCAGAGGTCTTAGATCACGATTACCACTCTTCTGTGAATCAGAAGTGATAACGATACTAGACAGACCCGTGATCTCATCGGCCTGGTATTTCATCGTCACACCATCGATAAAATCGATGAAGTTGATACTACCTGCCACCTCCGCGATCACTGGATGCGTATGTGGATCCCAGTTAGCGACGATAGCCCCTGATTTCACCTGGGCATTATCATTAACCGGCAACACCGCACCATAAGGCACTTTGTACTTCTCACGCTCACGCCCAAATTTATCAATAACCACCAGCTCACCAGAACGTGAAACCACAACGTGGTTGTTGTCTTTATTTCGAACCGTTTTGATGTTATTAAACTTGATGCGGCCGGCATTTTTAACCTGAACATTGTTATCCATCGCTTCCTGAGATGCCGCTCCACCAATATGGAAAGTACGCATTGTCAGCTGTGTACCAGGCTCACCAATGGATTGAGCCGCAACGACACCAACAGCCTCACCCTGGTTAACCAGATGTCCTCGAGCCAAATCTCGACCATAACAGCTGGCACAAAGACCACGGCGGGTTTCACAGGTAATAGGAGATCGAATCTTCATCTGATCCACTCCATTTTTCTCAATCAACTCGACGAGATCTTCATCGATTAATGTGGATGCCTCAATCAATATCTCATCAGAACCTGGTTTGTAGATAGCCTCAGCCGTAACACGACCCAAAATTCGCTCACTCAACGGTACCACGACATCGCCACCTTCGATAAGCGCCGATACAGCAAGACCTTTATCCGTACCACAATCTTCTTCGATAATAACCAGATCCTGAGCCACATCGACGAGTCGGCGAGTCAGATAGCCTGAGTTAGCTGTTTTTAAAGCCGTATCAGCCAGACCTTTACGAGCACCATGAGTCGAAGTAAAGTACTGCAATACCGACAGACCTTCGCGGAAGTTAGCCGTAATCGGTGTCTCGATAATCGAGCCGTCCGGTTTGGCCATCAGACCACGCATACCGGCAAGCTGCCTGATCTGTGGAGGTGAACCCCGTGCGCCAGAATCGGCCATCATGTAGATGGAATTAAATGATTCCTGCTCAACTTCATTGCCATCATGATCGCTGACATTCTCTTTCGAGATGACTTCCATCATCGATTTAGCAACGCGTTCGTTGGCTCGAGTCCAGATATCAATGACCTTGTTTTTACGCTCACCATCTGTGACCAGACCACTGGAATACTGTTCGGTAATCTCTTTGACCTGATCTTCCGCTTCAGCCAGAATATCGGCTTTCGCCGCTGGGATAATCATATCATCAATGCCGATAGAAATACCCGATTTAGTGGAATAACGATAACCCGCATACATCAGCTGATCGGCAAATACGACGGTCTCTTTTGTTCCAAGACGACGATAACATTGATCGATAATACGAGCGATCGCTTTTTTCGTCAACGGCTGATTGATCATTGAAAACGGCAAACCTTCAGGCAATATGTTGGATAGCAATGCTCGTCCAACAGTCGTCTCGATGATGCCTTTCTCTTCGGTATAATTGCCATGATCATCTAAAACCTTATGATCCAGACGAACTTTGATACGAGCATGAACATCAACCGTGCCGGCATTATAGGCACGTTGCACATGTAGAAGATCGGCAAACAGTTTGCCTTCACCCTTGGCATTGACACGCTCACGAGTAATATAATAAAGCCCAAGCACGATATCCTGAGTCGGTGCAATCACCGGTGTGCCATTTGCAGGTGACAGAATATTATTGGTTGACATCATCAAAGCACGTGCTTCCAACTGAGCCTCAACCGTTAAGGGAACGTGCACCGCCATCTGGTCACCATCGAAGTCGGCGTTAAAGGCCGAACAGACCAGTGGATGAAGCTGAATGGCTTTACCCTCAATAAGCGTCGGTTCAAACGCCTGAATACCAAGGCGGTGAAGCGTTGGTGCACGGTTTAGCAACACCGGATGCTCACGGATGACCTCCTCAAGGATATCCCACACCAGCGCCTCTTCGCGCTCAACCATCTTCTTGGCTGCTTTAATCGTGGTGGCATGTCCGTAAATTTCAAGCTTGGAATAAACAAAAGGTTTAAACAGCTCTAAGGCCATTTTCTTAGGCAGCCCGCACTGATGCAGTCGCAGAGTCGGCCCTACCGTGATCACAGAACGACCAGAATAATCGACCCGCTTACCGAGCAAGTTTTGACGGAAACGCCCCTGTTTACCCTTGATCATATCGGCCAGCGATTTAAGCGCACGCTTGTTAGAGCCAGTTACCGCACGACCTCTTCTGCCATTATCCAGCAGTGCATCAACGGCTTCCTGCAGCATACGTTTTTCATTACGGACAATGATATCCGGCGCATTGAGCTCTAAAAGGCGTTTCAGACGATTATTACGATTGATGACCCGACGATACAAATCATTGAGATCCGAGGTGGCAAAGCGACCTCCATCTAACGGTACCAATGGACGAAGATCCGGCGGCAACACCGGCAACACCGTCATAATCATCCACTCAGGCTTGTTACCGGATTCTTTAAAGGCTTCTAAAAGCTTCAGGCGTTTGGTCAACTTCTTAATCTTGGTATCCGAATTTGTCGTCGGCAGCTCTTCTCTGATCATCTCGATCTCGTGATTCAGATCGACATCCATCAGCAGCATTTGAATGCCCTCAGCACCCATTAACGCCTCAAATTCATCACCATATTCTTCCAGGGCATCAAGATAGGTCTCTTCACTCAACAGCTGACCACGCTCAAATGGTGTCATGCCAGGATCGGTGACGACATAGGCCTCGAAATACAATATACGCTCAACATCGCGAAGCGTCATATCCAAAAGAATGCCAATACGGGAAGGCAGTGACTTCAAGTACCAGATATGCGCCACAGGACAGGCTAAATCAATATGCCCCATGCGTTCACGACGCACACGAGCCTGGGTGACTTCAACACCACATTTTTCACAGATAATTCCTCTGTGCTTCAAACGCTTATATTTACCGCATAAGCATTCATAATCTTTGATGGGGCCAAAAATCTTGGCACAAAACAATCCATCTCGCTCCGGCTTAAATGTCCGATAGTTTATCGTCTCAGGTTTTTTAACCTCACCATACGACCAGGAATGAATCATCTCAGGCGAGGCAAGCCCCACCTTAATACGGTCAAACTCCGCACTCCTACCTTGCTGCTTAATGCCACCAAGTAAGTCTTTCAAGGTTCTGCTCCTATACGTTCAATAAAATTCATTATTTTCAGCGATTGCCCATTTAACAACCGCTGCCAATATCAGTTATGCGTCTAAATCAGATTCAAGATCAATATCGATCCCCAATGCTCGTACTTCCTTCATCAATACATTGAAAGATTCTGGAATACTGGCATCCATTTTGAAATTGCCATCGACGATATTTTTGTACATTTTAGTTCGACCGCTGACATCATCTGATTTTACAGTAAGCATTTCACGCAGGGTATAGGATGCACCATATGCCTGGAGCGCCCACACTTCCATCTCACCAAAACGCTGACCACCAAACTGTGCCTTACCACCTAACGGCTGCTGCGTTACCAGCGAGTAAGAACCGGTTGAACGGGCATGCATCTTATCATCGACCAGATGGTCAAGCTTAAGCATATACATATAGCCTACCGTCACCGAACGGTCAAACAACACACCGGTACGACCATCATAAAGACGCATCTGACCGCTTCTTGGCATATTGCAATAGCTTAACAGATCTTTGATATCTTTTTCCTTGGCACCATCAAACACAGGCGTTGCAATCGGAACACCGGCTTTGAGGTTATTCGCCATTTCAAAAATAGCCTCATCATTAAAGCCAGATAAGTCGATTTTCTTATCACCAACGGTGTTATAAACCTCTTCTAGAAGCTGTTTCATCTGGCTGGCCGCTATCGATTTCTCAAGCGCCTCACTGACTTTAAGACCGAGTCCTCGAGCCGCCATACCCATATGCGTCTCCAAAACCTGACCGATGTTCATCCTCGATGGAACACCCAATGGATTTAAAACGATATCCATCGGCGTACCATCTTCAAGATAAGGCATATCCTCAACTGGCAAAATTCGAGAAACCACACCCTTGTTACCGTGGCGACCGGCCATCTTATCACCCGGCTGAATACGACGCTTGACAGCGACAAACACCTTCACGATCTTAAGCACACCAGGTGATAAATCATCACCCTGGGCAATCTTCTTACGTTTGGCTTCGAATTTTTTCTCAAAGTCTTTACGAGCCTGAGCAATTTGATTTTTGGCACGAATAATGCTTTCAGAAACGACATCATCTTCAACTCGAATATCCAGCCACTTAGCAAACTCAAGATTATCCAAATATTCCAGCGTAATCTCCATGCCACGTTTCAGTCCCTGAGGACCTGCAAGCGCTTTCTGACCAGGCAGGATCTCATAGAGGTAAGACTTAACAGCCCCCTCAACGATACGGAATTCATCACGTAAATCTTTTCTGACCTTCTCAAGTTCAGCCTTTTCAATCTCAAGTGCTCTTGAGTCTTTCTCGATACCATCACGAGTAAAGACCTGAACGTTTATTACCGTACCGTACATGCCGGTAGGCATTCTCAACGAACTGTCTTTAACATCGGATGCCTTCTCGCCAAAAATAGCGCGCAACAGCTTCTCTTCTGGCGTTAGCTGCTGTTCGGCTTTCGGTGTGATTTTTGCCACCAGAATATCACCTGGAGCCACATTGGCACCGATATGAACGATTCCCGTTTCATCGAGCTTGTTAAGCGCATGTTCACTGACATTTGGAATATCGGCGGTAATTTCTTCGGCTCCAAGCTTAGTATCTCGAGCGATACAGGTCAGCTCTTCGATATGAATCGAGGTGTAGCGATCATCTTCAACCACTCGTTCAGACAATAAGATAGAATCCTCAAAGTTAAATCCATTCCACGGCATAAAGGCCACCAACAGGTTTTGGCCTAATGCCAGCTCACCCATGTCGGTTGAAGAACCATCGGCCAAAATATCGCCAGCTTTGATCGCATCACCTGGTTTAACGATAGGACGCTGGTTGATGCAGGTGTTTTTATTGGAGCGGCGAAACTTGGTCAGGTTATAAATATCGACCACGGAATCTTTCTCATCGATCTCGTCACCGTTGACACTGACGACAATACGTCCACCATCAACCGAGTCGATAACACCGGATCGTTTAGCGACGATACAGGTACCAGAATCACGAGCCACAATCCGCTCCATCCCCGTTCCTACCAACGGCTTCTGCGCCTTTAAAGTTGGCACGGCCTGACGTTGCATGTTCGACCCCATCAAAGCACGGTTTGCATCATCATGCTCAAGAAATGGAATCAATGCCGCCGCCGCCGAGACCATTTGCTTTGTAGAGACATCCATAAACTGAACCTGATCGGCCGTGCCGAAAACCGCTTCGCCTTTAGAGCGACATTGAATCAGTTCATCGGTTAGACGACCATCTTGATCAAGAGTCGCTGAAGCCTGCGCAATCACATATTTGCTCTCATCGATCGCGGAGAGATACTCGATATCATTGGTTACCACGCCATCGATGACCTTGCGATATGGCGCCTCTAAAAAACCATAATGGTTTGTTCTGGCATAACATGCCAGGGAATTGATAAGACCGATGTTTGGACCTTCTGGTGTCTCAATCGGACACAGACGGCCATAGTGAGTCGGATGCACATCGCGCACTTCAAAACCCGCTCTGTCTCTGGATAATCCACCCGGCCCTAAAGCAGAAATACGACGTTTGTGCGTGACCTCGGATAAAGGGTTATCCTGATCCATAAATTGAGACAATGCGCCTGAGCCAAAAAATTCTTTGATCGAAGCGGTGATTGGTTTGGCATTGACCAGATCCTGAGGCATGGCATTTTCACGATCCACCATAGACAAGCGCTCTCTAACAGAACGCTCGACACGAACAAGACCGATTCTAAATTGATTTTCTGTCATCTCGCCAACGGCACGAATACGACGGTTACCCAAATGATCGATATCATCGACATCACCATGACCATCACGAATATCGATCAACGTCTTAACCACATCAATAATGTCTTCTTTGGTCAAGATTCCTGGACCATCTTCTTCTTGTCTGCTCAGCCGCAAATTGAATTTCATACGGCCAACCTGAGACAGATCATAACGATCTTCGCTGAAGAAAAGGCCTTCAAACAACGCTTCTGCCGATTCGCGATGCACCGTAGCGAACACCAGCTCGCCGGGGCGCATCATGCGATAAATCTCGACCAGCGCCTCATCGCGATTGCGACAGATATCATTCTTCAGGGTATCGGAAATATAAGATCCACGGTCAAGCTCGTTACTGTCTATGGTCTTAAAGTGATAAATGCCATAGTCCGATAATTTTTCCAGCAACTGCGGTATCATCTCATCATTGGCCTCAGCCAGAACTTCACCGCTTGTTTCATCGACAATTCTTTCATAAAGCGCCTTGCCGATGACATAGGAGAACGGCACCTCGACCAAAGACAATTCCTGATCTTTCATGATTTTGGTGTGTCTGGCCGTGATCCGCTTGCCTTCAGCGACTAGCAGTTTTCCCTCTTTGTCGACAATGTCAAACTGTGCCGTTGAACCGCGTAGAGAATTGGGCTCAAAGGACATCAGCAGACGCCCTTCTTTAACCTCAAAATCAACCGCATTATAGAAAATTTTGATCAGCTCAGCATCGCTGTATCCTAAGGCTTTCAGCAAAACGGTTGCCGGCAGTTTTCGACGTCTGTCAATACGAACATATAACAGATCTTTAGGATCAAATTCAAAATCAAGCCATGATCCACGATAGGGAATCACACGAGCCGAGTGCAAAATTTTGCCTGAGGAGTGCGTTTTACCTCTATCATGATCAAAGAATACACCAGGAGAGCGGTGCAACTGAGACACAACAACACGTTCAGTACCGTTGATCACAAATGTACCATTGTCAGTCATCAAGGGAATCTCACCCATATAGACTTCCTGCTCTTTGACATCTTTAATTACCTTGTCATCTGCAGGAGCCTCTTTATCATAGATCACCAGACGCAGTTTGACGCGCAACGGCGCGGCATACGTTGTGCCACGAATATGACATTCATTTTCATCGAATACAGGCTCTCCCAGGCGATAACTGACATAATACAGCTCACTGTAACCAGAGATGCTTTTAATCGGAAATACCGATCTGAAAGCGGCCTCAAGGCCTGTATTTTTCCGATTATTTGGTGCAACATCCTGTTGTAAAAATCCCCGGTATGAATCCACCTGCACGGCAAGCAGATAGGGAACATCAAGAATATTGGGCAGCTTACCAAATTCTTTGCGAATTCTTTTTTTCTCAGCGTATGAGTAAGGCATCAGGCATTTCCTCTGATTATTTGCATTTTAACCACTAAATCATGCCAAAAGTCTGGAATAAACTTTTTCACCTGTCCAGCTCTGTCATAAGACATCACCAAAGGGCGGGACTTGTCAGTTGTTGTTTTACTGGTAACAACAAACCATTTTTGCAATTTATTATTCTTTTATCATCGATAAAAGATAGATTCTCCACATAGCAGAAAAGGCCGATGGTTCAAAATACCACCAGCCTTTACTTTGTAAAAGAAAAAATCGATTATTTAAGTTCGACTTTCGCACCAGCTTCTTCAAGCTGTTTCTTAAGTGCTTCGGCTTCGTCTTTAGAAGCGGCTTCTTTAACCGTGAAAGGAACCCCCTCAACGGCATCTTTTGCTTCTTTCAGACCTAAACCAGTAGCGGCACGAACGGCTTTGATCGCACCAACTTTGTTAGAACCCGCTTCAACCAAAACAACGTCAAATTCAGTTTTTTCTTCAACAGCAGCCGCTTCAGCAGCAGGTGCGGCAACAGCAACAGCTGCCTGAGCAGAAACACCGAATTTCTCTTCCATCATTTTAACAAGTTCACAAACATCCATTACGCTCATTTCAGCAACAGCATTCAGGATATCTTCTTTAGTAATAGCCATTTTTAACTCCTAATTATACGTTTAATCACATTACTTGAATTGGGCTTAATTCTTTGCATCACCAACAGCGGCAAATACACGAACGGCCTGAGATGGGATCTCATTAAGCGTACGTACAAATTTGCTGACAGGCGCTTGCATAACACTAGCAAGCATAGAAAGTGCTTCAAGACGTCCAGGAAGTTTGGACATCTCTTCAAGCTTCTCGGCTCCAAACAACTGACCGGAAATTGCCAAACTTTTCACTTCAAGCGTTTGATTCGTTTTGGTGAAATTTTTGAACAATTTTGCCGCCGCACCTGGCTCTTCTTTCGAAAAAGCCAACACCAAAGGACCGACGAAAGCATCAGACATGCATTCAAACTCCGTTCCTTTGACTGCGATGCGCGCAAGGTTGTTGCGAACCACTTTCAAATAGACACCTGTTTCACGAGCCTGCTTGCGCAAATCACTCATCTGATTCACACTCAAGCCACGATAATCAGCTACCGCCGCAGACAACGCTGAGGATGCTTGTGCATTTACTTCAGCCACAATTGCTTTTTTATCTTCAAGCCTTAATGCCATCTGACAATCCTCTTCGTTTAGTTGTCTACAGATTCAAGAACGATTAGCGTGATACCGGAAGAAAAATATTTTTCAGGTCACATTCATCGTCTGCGCAGGACATTAAGCAAAATCAACAAGAGCCAATTTCACACCTGCGGTCTTTGACATCACTCAAGCCTGCCAAGGCAGACTCTTGTGACCCAAAGAATTTTGTTCTTTGATCGCTTGCACTACCACATCAACCCCATAAAATCTGGCTGATGAAATAATACGCGACGATACAAAGCGGCTTATTTTACACTTCCAGCGAAGCGATGTCAAGCATCAATCCAGGACCCATGGTGCTGGAGACGGCAACTTTTTTCAAATAAATGCCTTTAGCATTGGCCGGCTTTGCTTTTTTAAGATCAGAAAGCAAGGCTTCGAGGTTTTGCTTCAAACTGGATGAATCAAAATCGACTTTGCCAATCGTGGTATGAATAATACCGGCCTTATCGACGCGATATCTAATCTGACCGGCTTTGGCGTTTTTAACCGCTGTTTCGACATCGGGAGTTACCGTACCGACCTTAGGGTTAGGCATCAATCCCTTAGGACCCAGGATCTGACCTAACTGGCCAACAATTCGCATAGCATCTGGAGAGGCGATAACCACATCGAAATCAAGATTGCCTTTTTTAACTTCTGCCGCCAGATCATCCATACCAACAACTTCGGCTCCTGCCGCTTTAGCCTTCTCGGCATTTTCACCCTGAGTGAAAACAGCAACACGAACAGATTTACCCGTACCATGAGGCAACACTGAAGCACCACGGACAACCTGGTCGGATTTACGCGGATCAACACCAAGGTTAACCGCAACATCAATAGATTCTTTAAATTTAACAGAAGACAGCTCTTTTAACAGGTCAAAAGCTTCGATAGCAGGATAAGCTGTTTCTCTGTTAACCTTCTCACTCAAGGCCTTCATTCTTTTTGTAAGCTTTGCCATTATTCGACTCCTTCTACATTGAGACCCATTGCACGCGCACTCCCGGCAATTGTTCTGACTGCGGCATCCATATCGGCGGCTGTCAAATCCGGTTGTTTAATCGTGGCGATCTCTTCAAGCTGAGCACGATTAACGGTGCCGGCAACCGCTTTGGAAGGGGTAGCACTACCTGATTTAATCTTCGCTGCCTTTTTCAACAAAAATGAAGCCGGCGGAGTTTTCATCGTAAAGGTGAAACTTCTGTCACTATAAACTGTGATAACGACTGGAATCGGCATTCCCGCTTCCATTTTTTGAGTCTGCGCATTGAATGCCTTACAGAACTCCATGATGTTAACCCCATGCTGACCTAATGCCGGACCGATTGGTGGACTTGGGTTAGCCTGAGCTGCTTTGACTTGAAGCTTGATATAAGCCTGTACTTTTTTAGCCATTTTTTACTCCTGATTGGGTTTAGCGCTGAAACGATTCAGCTCCCCAGTTTCACATTGCCATGGATAAATCCAGAGCCACTAATTTAAGGATGCTTAAGCATCCTTCTCAACCTGAGAAAATTCAAGCTCAACAGGTGTAGAACGTCCAAAAATTGAAACAGCAACCTGCAACCTTGATTTCTCATAGTTAATCTCTTCAACAACACCGGTAAAGTCAGCAAACGGACCATCCAGAACACGCACGACCTGACCAACTTGAAACGTTGTTCTTGGGCGTGGAGAGCCGCCTTCGGTCGTCTTAACAGATCCCAGGATTCTCTCGGCCTCTTTGGAGCTGATCGGAGCAGGCTTATCGCTGCTGCCACCGATAAAACCACTGACGCGCGGTACACGGCGCACCAGCTGCCAGGTATCCTCATTCATCACCATGTTGATCAAAACATAGCCAGGGAAGAATTTACGCTCACTCTTTCGCTTCTGCCCGCCCTTCATCTCGACGACCTCTTCCGTTGGCACCAGAATATCGCCAAAATAACTCTCAAGACCTGCAAGCTTGATGCGCTCTTCTATCTGAGTTTTTACACGTTTTTCAAAACCCGAATACGCCTGGATGACATACCAGCGCTTATTCTCATCAGATGACGTCTGCTCTTGATCGTTATTGTTTACATCACTCATGTTGTCACCTTAACTCAAAATCGCTTGAATAATATGCATAAATATAACGCCGACAAAATAAATGATTAAAGAAGACACCGCTACGACAGCCAATATGATCAGCGTCGAATTAACCGTCTCCTGTCGACTTGGCCATACAACCTTTCTCATCTCAAGTCGTGCCGCAAGAAGAAACATCCAACCCTTTGCACCCTGGTTGGTGTTTTTCGCAACGATGAGTATCAGCACAATACCAATAATGATAAATGCGCTCATCAATGCCTGAGATTGCTGAAATATACTGAAGTATTGACTGACAAAAACGATGATCGCAGCAATGGCGACTACCAACAACCACAACAACCGATTGGCACCCTTCGCGATTGTTTTTACTTCTTTGTTTTTTGTCGTTGTCGACATCCAGACCTTTTTATTTGACTCTTTCATCTATTTTCTCGGATCTACAGCTTGCATAAACAAAAACGGCGTGTAATCCTAACATAGATCAACACGCCGTTCAAGTATTTTATTTATGGCAGGCCAGGAGGGACTCGAACCCCCAACTTGCGGTTTTGGAGACCGCTGCTCTACCAATTGAACTACTGGCCTCTGAAGAGGATATCGATACCAGATCGATATCACATTTTACACGCTTTAATTAGGCTAGAATTTTAGTTACAACACCGGCACCAACTGTACGACCACCTTCACGGATAGCGAAACGAAGACCGTCTTCCATCGCGATAGAGTTGATCAGAGTCACAGTCATCTTGATGTTATCACCAGGCATAACCATCTCAACACCTTCGGGTAGCTCGACAGAACCGGTCACGTCAGTTGTACGGAAGTAGAACTGAGGTCTGTAACCTTTGAAGAATGGTGTATGACGACCGCCTTCTTCTTTAGACAGCACATAGACTTCAGCTTCAAACTTAGTATGAGGCGTAATTGAACCTGGCTTACAAAGAACCTGGCCACGTTCAACTTCATCACGCTTAACACCACGAATCAAGACGCCTACGTTTTCACCGGCTTTACCTTCATCAAGAAGCTTGCGGAACATTTCAACACCGGTAACGGTAGTTTTTTGCGTATCTTTGATACCTACAATTGCAACCTCTTCACCCACTTTAATAACACCACGCTCAACACGGCCGGTAACAACAGTACCACGACCGGAGATCGAGAATACATCTTCAATCGGCATCAAGAAAGGCTTGTCAGTTTCACGTTCTGGCTCAGGAATGTATTCATCAAGGGCTTTACCCAGTTCCAAAATAGCGTCAACATACTGTTGATCGCCTTCTAGTGCTTTCAAAGCAGAACCTTTGATGATTGGGGTGTCGTCGCCTGGGAATTCGTATTGATCCAGAAGCTCACGAACTTCCATTTCAACCAGCTCAAGAAGCTCTTCGTCATCGACCATGTCGCATTTGTTCAAGAACACGATGATGTAAGGAACGCCAACCTGACGAGATAACAGGATGTGCTCACGAGTCTGAGGCATAGGACCATCAGCCGCTGAGACAACTAAAATAGCGCCATCCATCTGAGCGGCACCTGTGATCATGTTCTTAACGTAGTCCGCGTGACCTGCACAGTCGACGTGAGCATAGTGGCGAGCTGGAGTCTCATATTCAACGTGAGACGTTGAAATGGTGATACCACGCGCTTTTTCTTCAGGCGCATTGTCGATTTCATCAAATGCGCGAGCCTGACCACCATAAGCCTCTGAAAGAACCTTAGTGATTGCAGCTGTCAAAGTCGTTTTACCATGGTCAACGTGACCAATAGTACCGACGTTCACATGCGGCTTATTACGCTCAAATTTTGCTTTAGCCATTTTTTACTCCAAGTTTTATCAACAAACCTTGTGGTGCTCACAACCAGATTTGAACTGGTGACCTCTCCCTTACCAAGGGAGTGCTCTACCTACTGAGCTATGCGAGCGCGAATTCTATTATAAAAAGCCCACTATTATTCAAACTCAGTGGAGCGGGTGATGGGAATCGAACCCACACGATCGGCTTGGAAGGCCGAGGTTCTACCATTGAACTACACCCGCTTTAATTTCAAATTTATGGTGGAGGGGGCAGGATTCGAACCTGCGAAGGCTGAGCCGTCAGATTTACAGTCTGATCCCTTTGGCCACTCGGGAACCCCTCCGTTGCGCTGGCACTCATCATAGGCGTTTAAATTTTAAAAATCAACTTTTTTCTCAAAATTTTCGCCTACAATTCTCATTACCAGTGTTTGGATGATGTTGTTTAGAACGGGTGCAAGTATATACCAACTCAAAAGCATTTTGCCAGCTTTTTTTGACAATTTTTTTAATTTTTTTTATCTCGCCACTTTTTGCGCAAATCTACAGCTGGCAAGACTCCAACGGCAATACAGTCTTTTGTGATCACCCGGATTGTGCCATTGAAGCTAAAAAACCGTCTGCTCTTAACTCAAAACCCGGCAGTGTGTCTTCACGTAAGCCGCTGAAAACGACTGACACAAAAACATACTCCCAAATTTCCTACCGCTTGAAAAGCTCAAATCACTCCATTCAAAACCCACAGGAATCATCAACACTCAAACTTCAAATTCTGACTCCCGAGAGTCCTGCCTATATTCATAACCACAACTCCTATATCAATATCACCACGGATCCAATACTGACGGAAGCAGATACGATTGAGACCTACATCAATCATAAAAAAAGCCGTCTGTTTTTTAAAAACGACAAAACCTGGATCAGCCGCCCTAATCCTGGAAAGAACACCCTTATCATCAAAGGTTATCGAGAGAATGGCCAACCTTTTGAGTCCAGCGAAGTGATCATCTACGTCTTTAACTGAAGTCTGTTAGAATTCACCATTTAACCAAATGCTCTGGACGCCGATATTATATGCTGTGCCGACTCAAATTTCTTAATCAGCTGGCTGAGAAGCTGCATATTCTCAATGGCAATACTCAATCTGATCACATTCCGCTTCTCACGCTTAGGCAGGTTAAGGCTGACAATCATGATCTTCTCAATATTGAGAATACTGTTAATCTCATTCGATGCTCGATCACAATCACTACAGCCAATGAGAAGATCAACCACATATTTCTCCGTGTCTTTCTTTCCCCACTGCACCTCTATGACTCGCTCACCGTGGGATAACAATAGCTTCAAGAAATTTGGACAACCCCTTCTGTGTACCGTCACACCGCGCCCCTGAGTCAGATAACCCACAATATCATCGCCTAAGACCGGCTTGCAACAGCCTGCCATGTTTGACAGCAGATTATCAACTCCATAAATCGTTAAATCTGATTTTTGCCGCTTGTCTTCGACTTTATAAACGGCATAAGTCCGAACAGGCTCCTCGTTATCATCTGTGCTTTTTATGCCATACTGCTCAACGATATAGTTAACCAGCTGATTAAAACGAATAACGCCGGTCTCAACGCCGGCAAAAAGCGTCTCTTCATCACCCATATTGAAATGTTCGGCGATGCGATGGTAATCGACAGACTTAAGTTTATAAAGCTTAAGTTCGTCAAACAGTCGGTCTTTACCAAGCAAGGCATTCTGTTCTTTATTCTGCTGTTTAAACCATCTGGCAACTCTGGCTCGAATTTTTGCTGAAAAAATAAATCCACTGCCGGCATTAGCCCAATCCTGACTTGGTTTTGGCTCTTTATGCGTTAAAATTTCAACCCGGTCCCCCGTACTCAACACCGTTGTCAGTGGCACGATGCGTCCTGAGATTTTGGCTCCCTTGGTGCGATGTCCGACCATGGTGTGGATGTGATAGGCAAAATCCAATACCGTTGAACCTTTTTCAAGATCAACCACATCACCGCCCGGAGTGAAGACATAGACCCGACCCTCATTGATCTCATCTTTCTGACTCAATAGCATATCTTTGCTCAACTGGCTTTCCCAGTCAAGAAGCGATCTCAACCAGTTCACTCTGGCATCATAACCCGGATCGTATTTTGCTCCCTCTTTATAACGCCAGTGCGCCGCCACCCCCATCTCCGATTCTTCATGCATCTGATGGGTTCTGATCTGCACCTCTAGAGTCAGATTTTCAGGACCCAGCACCACGGTATGAATCGAACGATATCCATTTGGCTTTGGCGTGGCGATATAGTCAGCAAACTCATCTGTCAAAGGCTGCCATAGATCATTGACGATGCCAAGCACCGCATAACAATCATCAATACTATCTGTTAAAACGCGAAGCGCACGAATATCAAAAAGTGTATCGATATCCCGGTTTTTTTTCGCCAGTTTACGCCAGATGCTATATATATGCTTGACTCGACCACTTATGTTCACTTTAAGTCCATGCGCAAGTAAAGCCTTTCTCAGCACCTCTATCGCCAGTTCAATATACTGTTCTCGTTCAATACGTCTTTTGTTAAGCGCACGAGCAATCTTTTTGTACTCCACCGGGTACAAACAGAAAAACGCCCGATCTTCAAGCTCCCATTTGGTTTTAGCTAAACCCAGGCGACTGGCCAGCGGTGCATAAATTTCCAAAATCTCCCGAGCCATCACATGCCGATAACTCTCAGTCCAGTTCTTGGACAGTCGCATAGAACAGACGCGATCGGCAAGCTTCACCAGCACAATGCGCACATCTTCAACCATGGATAACAGCATTTTTCTAAATGTATCGACTTGAGTGTGATTTGGATCCGGGTTTTGCAGCAATCGGATCGCCGACATCATTCGTGTTCCGGCAAGAATCTTGTAGACATCTTCACCACAGGCGTCGATGATATTCTCGGCATCTAGTTTCCCAAGCTCATTGAGCTCAAACAAAAGTGCTGCGGCTAGAGCATCTTCATCAGCCTGAAGATCAAACAACACCGCCGCCATTTCAACACCGTAATCAAAACAATTTCCACCATGGAGTGACGGCTCATCGATACCATATTGAGCCAATAGATCCAAAGCGCCTGCAATCGTCTGCATGCGCGCCTTTGGATAGAAAGCCTCGACCAATTCGAGCCAGCGACTGTAATCGACTAAACCATCTTGAGTCAGTATATACCTATTGTTCACCTGCACCATAAACGCAACGCATCCCAAGCTTTATTTTGAACTGTCACTAGATCTAGCATATCGAAATTAACGAAAAAAAACAGTAAAAAAGAGATGAGTCAGTCGATAAGCCGGGTTCTGTCGTGGACAGTCATTTATCTGGATCAAATGTCACCACTTGATTCAAGCAACCTACCCGATTGCAACGCGAGCCACGTTTTTGCAATTCTATTTGGTCTTGCTTCAGATGGGGTTTACCCTGCCGCTTATGTTACCAAAAGCGCGGTGCGCTCTTACCGCACCATTTCACCCTTACCACATAAGATGGCGGTATATTTTCTGTGGCACTTTCCGTAGGCTCACGCCTCCCAGGTGTTACCTGGCATCTTGCTCTTTGAAGCCCGGACTTTCCTCAGCAGAAATTTTCACTTTCTACCGCGACTGCCTGACTGACTCAAACATTGATTATAACCCGGTTTGATCACGCAATGCAAAAATTTCTCTCTTGGTTGCCGATTTCAAACGCGTATATTCGGCCTGAAGCTTAAACAGATCCTCGTTAGCGTTTTTTTTGAGCTCCCGCACCACTCGATCATGCTCCACACGCAAGGCCAAAAGCTCGCTCTGTATCTTATGCTGACGCTCAACTGCCTTTGCTCTTGACTGTTTAACAAATGCAATGGCCTCAAAAAGCTTTTTAACACAGACGGCTTCTTGCTCCAGACGTTTAAAATCTGGCGCAGCTGACTGTCTTGATTTACGGGTATCTACGACGGGAATATCCGCTGACTGTCTCGTCTGGGATCGCTCTTCTTTCACAATGGGTCTGGGTCTTCTCAGAGATGAATTTGAGCCATTGTCTGCATGATTTTTTTTATGCACTGCATTTTCACTGCTTGCATGGCGCGCTAACGCTTGAGGCCTTTCATTTTTTGACCTCTGCCATCTACCCATGTGCACGGCAATCTCGGCATGGGTTCCCTTGCCAAGCGCCCGCCTTAAGTACTCAAGCGTCACTCGTCTGCCTTCAGCTGTTAAACTATCGGCGACTGCCTCTACTTCTTCATAACTTAGTTTATCTTCATCTGACATGAACATCCTTACGTATACTAATATTGATTGTTATTTTAAGAAAAAACACCAGATTAAGTGGTGAAAAATAGAACTGATAAAGCATACGACGTTGAAAGAGAAAGCGCAAGAAATTTCAACCAAGAACCTTCAGAAGTCCGAAGCTGGATAAAAACTGAATCACGATAATGGAGACTCCGCATAATATCAAAACAATCAGATATAGTTTACTAAACAGATCGTTTCTATTCTCCCTGCGACGCAAAGACCACGCCATCAAGGCAGGTAAAATAATCAATAAAATACAAACAAAAATACTGGCGTAACCCAATGCGGCCAGAAAGCCATTGACGAAAAACACCGCAAAGATAAAAGGTGGAACGTAGGTGATCATAAAATTAACAAGACGCCTGCTATGGCTTGTTCGCGTCAGACCATAAGCGTCTTGATTAAAATTAAACAAAGCCAGTGTCACCCCAAGAAACGATGTCGTCACGGCAATATTGGCAAAAGCGATAATAAACCCACTGATAGAATGAATTTGAAGCAGGCGCTCATAAGCATAGCCCAGATCATGTCCCTGAGCGATAAGCGCTATAAAGCCATACTGCCCCTCGATAGGAATCACGCCCAGCGTCACAAAAATCCAGACCAGATACACAGCCATCGGTATCGTTGCACCAACCGCAACCACTTTTTTCAAAACTCGGTCATTCCTGAAGTAATTACGTATCGTTGGGATCACGATGTGAAACCCAAACGAGGTGATCAAGATGGGAAAGGCATACCAGGCATAGGCAATACCCATTGACGATGTATTTAAGAGTCTCATCTCAACATGCGGAACCACCACAAAAACAAGTCCGATAAAACACAAGGCCTTTAGAGTGAAAAACAGTTTATTGAGCTGATCGACAGCAGAGGTACCAATATAGACAACCGCCCCCAGTACCAACGTAAAAATAAGAGCACCATACCAGGTTGGCGCTTTTGAAGAGATGCCAAAAACATACTGATCGATAAGACCTCCACCCATCGAAATATAGGCGGTCGTTAAAGCATAAAGCAGCAGCAGATAGGCAATCCAGTTTACAATTTGTCCTGGTTTCCCCAAAGTGGACTTTGCCAGCGTGTTGAGATCTGAACCCAATGGTTGCCTGGTATTGACCTCTGTGATCAGCATCGCCGTGGCAAACATGATAATCCAGTTGATAAACAACAACACCACCGCCATTTTAAAACCCAGTGCCGCAATCGCATAAGGAATACCAAACATTCCGGCACCAATTGACGTACCCGCCACAATCAATGCGCCACCGAGTTTTTTCATTCCGGAAACAGAATTCATCGTCATTTCAGACATAATATCAATGTATTATCGATTTATTTAGCAAGGTTTTAATATATCGTGAAACACAGCGACTGTCGACGAAAAATAGTGATATATTGAAACCAAAGCACAAACTGCCACTTAGCCCCTGTACTAAAACGGAGGCTCAGCCTCACGAAACAAGGATTCTAATACTCAACTGCCTCGGCCTAGGGTTCGGTTCGTACGGAAAAATATGCAAAAAAAGAAACTTGAACGTCGAACTATTGTTTCTCGGTCATAAACAAAAGCGGATGCCCTTGTGACCTGGCCAGCTCTATTGCATTGCACGCCATCGTTTCGGCAATATCCTTGGGATATTCACCGCATAACGCGCGACCATCATAATGCGCCTTCATCGTAACACGTTCTGCATGATCGAGATCATGCTTAAACACACACATCAAGGTATCAATGACAAACTCCATTGGCGTGTAGTCATCATTGACTAGATAGACACTTCTTGAAAATGACGTCCCCTCTTCTGCCGCAAACTCAACACCCGGTATCACTCGCGGGCTAGAAACAAGACTTTCAACATCAAAATCCAGCATTTTCATCTCCTGTCGACGCATGATGGTTAAATATTCATCATCTATTAGATCAGAAAAAAAACACAAAATCAAGTATAAATTTTGGGCATCTTTGCATTTTTTTCAGTCAAAGCCCGGTGATCAAAGACATCAGTTCGGCACGTGATTTTTCATCACGGCGAAAAATGCCTCTCATACAACTTGTAACCGTTGATGTTTCGGACTTTCTTACCCCTCTTGTGGTCATGCATTGATGCATGGAATCAATAATAACCGCCACCCCTTTCGGTTTCAAAGCGTCTTCTATGGCGCATGCAATCTGCATCGTCAGACGTTCCTGAGTCTGCAAGCGTTTTGAATAGACATCCAACACTCGAGCCAGCTTGCTGATGCCGACGACCTTACCATCCGGTAAATAAGCGATATGTGCCTTGCCAATAATTGGCACCATGTGATGTTCGCAGTAGGATTCCAGCCTCATATTCTTAAGAAGTACAATCTCATCATAACCTTCAACATCCTCAAAAGTCTTAGCCAGTATCTGCGTCGGATCCTCATCATACCCCTTGAAGAACTCTCGATATGACTTAATCACACGATCCGGTGTCTCGATGAGCCCTTCTCGATTTGGATTCTCTCCAATAAATTCAAGCAGTGTTCTGACTGCCGCCTTTGCCTGCTCAACACCCGGTTTAGCCATTATTCAAAACCAAATCATTTAAAATGACATAAACTTATCAGACTTTTTAACTCTATACAATGCCTAAACGAGCTTGCGCAGCTGAAAAGATGTCTAGAGCAAGTCTATACTAAATCTCATCAACTGAGATTTAAGTGGCGCCGGCATGCCAAAATCATCAAGCTGATCGAGAGAAACCCAACGCATATCCTCAACAGTAACTTTAGTATCCATCAAATAACACTTGATATCGAAATAAAGATCATAATGACTGAAGCTGTGTTTTCGCCCCTCACACAGCATCGTCTGATACTCACCGATCGCTAAATTTTTCTCAGGTAGAACATACAGGCCACCCCATATTCCAGAAGATGGTCGTTTAAGCAATAAAAGCTCATGATCACAGTAATACAGATGAAACACCGTTGATTTAATCCGTTTTTCCTTTTTAACAACCTTTAATGGATAACTGGACTGATTCGCACTTAAATTTGCCTTACAAATATTTTGCAGCGGGCAATGATCACAAGACGGATTTGAACGTGTACAAATCGTCGCTCCAAGATCCATCTGTGCCTGTGTATAGGCTTGAGTTCTATTCACAGGCATCAACTCATGCGCCAATTGCCATAAGTAGTTTTCAGCTTTTTTCCCTTGCAGTTTGAAATCCAGAGCAAAAAGCCGGGCGAATACACGTTTGACATTGCCATCCATAATTGGAAAGGGTTTGTTAAAGGCAATAGAGAGGATAGCATGCGCCGTAGACAAGCCAATACCAGGAAGCAAGGTCAATGCATCTACCGTATCTGGCAGGCATCCATCGTATTGCTCCATGATGAGTCTGGCGGCTTTTTGTAAATTCCTGCCGCGCGCATAATAGCCCAAGCCTGCCCAATACTGCATCATCTCGTCATCACTGGCAGCAGCCAGCTCGACGACTGTTTTAAATCGTTTGAGAAATCGCTCAAAGTAAGGAAGAACCGTTTTCACCTGAGTCTGCTGCAACATAATCTCCGAGACCCATACCGCATAGGGATCAAAATCTCGCTGCCAGGGAAGGTCATGCCTCCCGGCGCGGTAATACCAATCCAGAAGCTCTGCCTGATAGCGCTCGATATCAAAATGAATCTGCATCTGCCATCAATATTGCAATAAGGATTGAACCTCAAAACCGGATAGCTGAGAACGTGCATCAAACCCCAGCAATTCGATGACGAAACAAAGTCCCGCCACTTTTGCGCCCGCCATCTCTACAAGTCTGATACAGGCTGATGCTGTGCCACCGGTTGCCAGAAGATCATCGACCAGAAGCACTCGTTCAGTTGAACTAAAGGCATCACGATGAACCTCGAGGCTGTCCTGACCATATTCCAGCTCATAGCTGCATCGATAAGTATCACGGGGGAGTTTACCAGGTTTTCGAATTGGCACAAACCCAAGACCCAGATGTTCGGCCAATGCCACACCAAATATAAATCCTCTGCTTTCAGCTCCTGCAATAATGGTGGGATCAAGCTTTGCCGCGACAATTTTTTCGGCCATAAGCTCGGTTGTGAGCCTAAGCCCATCGACAGCCTGAAGCAGTGGCGTAATGTCTCGAAACAGGATACCTGGCTTAGGAAAATCGGGAACGGTAGCGATTAACTCTTTTAGTCTCTGTATACGCATATTGCATTACCTTTGCTTAAAAAAAATCCCGGAGAAAACCGGGATCAGTGATAATTCTATTATACAATCACATTAAACTTCCAGCAACAAGCGAGCTGGATCTTCAATCAATTCCTTGATGGTTTTCAGGAACCTGACCGATACACTACCATCGATAATGCGATGATCATACGACAGCGCCAAATACATAATCGGGCGCACCACGATCTCGCCTTTGACCACAACCGGACGCTCGACGATATTGTGCATGCCTAGAATCGCACTTTGCGGTGCATTGATGATCGGCGTTGACAACATGGAACCGTAGGTACCACCATTGGTAATGGTAAATGTTCCGCCCTGCATCTCCTCCAAAGACAGTTTTCCATCACGTGCTTTTATCGCTTTTTCAAGGATTTCACTCTCGATTTTGGCAAACGATTTCTGATCGGTGTTTCTGATTACCGGCACCACAAGACCACGATCTGAACCGACAGCCACACCGATATCAAAATAGCCATGATAGATGATATCGCTGCCATCAATTGAGGCATTGACCTCTGGAAAGCGCTTCAGCGCCTCGGTCGCTGCCTTTAAAAAGAATGACATAAAACCCAGCTTAGTCTCATGTGTTTTTTCAAACAGCTCTTTATACTGCTTGCGTAAATCCATCACCGGTTTCATATCGACTTCATTGAATGTCGTTAAAATGGCATTGCTATGCTGCACCTCAACCAGTCTCTTTGCCACAGTCTGACGCAGCCTTGTCATTCTCACCCGCTGCTCAGGGCGTCCACTTTCTGACTCAGGCATAACAGGTGACAACGATTTTGAAGTTTGAGCTGCTGGCGTTGCGACGTGTTTAAGCACATCGGTTTTGGTAATCCGTCCTCCTTTGCCGGTACCTTCGATGTTCACGGCATCGACATCTGAAACCTTAACCGCTCTTCTGACGGCAGGCGTCAGATGTAAATCGTCTGCTTTAAGCACTGAGACCGTCATATCTGCTGAGCTCGCTACAGGAGCGCCACCTTGAGAGAGGATAGCAACCGCTTCTGCCGACAACACATTGTCACCTTCCTGTTTGATGATCTGAGTCAAAAAACCACTGACACTAGCTGGAACTTCCATCATCACCTTATCGGTCTCTATTTCAACAAGAGTTTCACCTTCCTCAATGGCATCACCGACTTTCTTATGCCAGCTGGCTATGGTGCCCTCCGCAATGGACTCTGGAAAAACCGGCGCCTTAAGCTCAACACTTGTTGCATCGGCGGCATTATCACCCGTCTCTTTAACAGCATCAATCTGTTTAGAAACTTCGGTCTCTGCAACCTCACCCAGTGTGGCGATAAGCTCTTCAGATAATACCGTATCGCCTTCATTTTTAAGAATTTTCATCATCACGCCATCAGCCATTGCCGGAACCTCCATCACCACCTTATCGGTCTCAATCTCGGCGATCACCTCGCCCTCAGCAACGTGATCTCCTGGCTTTTTGTGCCAGCTGGCCAGTGTGCCTTCGGCAATTGACTCTGGAAACAGAGGGACTTTTACTTCTGTCATGTTTGATTTTCCTTACACTTATTTAATTTTCAATGCATTGTTAACAAGTTGTTTCTGCTGCTCCTGAAACAAGGACGGATAACCTACAGCCGGAACCGAAGCCGATTTTCTACCTGCATAATTCAGAGTCTGATTTTCATGCAAAAGCCTCTTGAGCTCATGCTGTATCATCCACCATGCGCCCTGGTTTTCAGGCTCTTCCTGAGCCCAGATGATATCACTGACATGCGCATATGGTTTTAAGATATCGACCAGTTCACGCTGAGGGAATGGGTATAATTGCTCGAGCCTTATAATGGCGATATCGGTAATATTTTCGGCTCTACGCTTCTCCAGAAGATCGTAATAGACTTTTCCTGAACATATTATCACCCTGTTGATATCGGCAGTATTTAACTCATCTGTCTCGGCGATTGCATTCATAAAATGACCATCGGCCAGCTCATCCAGCGAAGAATGCACCAGAGGATGTCTAAGCAGACTCTTCGGCGACATCACGATCAGCGGTTTTCGATACTGACGAATCATCTGACGTCTCAAAAGATGAAATATCTGCGCCGGCGTTGTTGGATTGCAGACCTGCATGTTATCATTGGCACAAAGCTGCAGAAAACGTTCCAATCTGGCGGATGAATGCTCGGCTCCAGCTCCTTCCTGTCCATGAGGCAAAAGCATAACGAGCCCCGATAAAATTCCCCACTTCTCTTCAGCGGCGGCAATAAACTGATCGATAACGACCTGCGCGGTATTGACGAAATCGCCGAATTGCGCCTCCCAGATCACCAATGTTTCAGGAGCCGAACAACTGTAACCATAATCAAAACCTAAAACGGCATATTCTGACAATACCGAGTCAATAATCTCGCAAGTTGCCTCAGGGTTGACATGAGCCAGAGGCACGTATTCATCCAGCTCCTTATTTTCATAGTCATAATTGTGCAAAACGGCATGGCGATGCGAGAAAGTGCCTCGACCGCTGTCTTCACCAGATAATCTGACATGATAACCTTCTGCCAACAGAGTCGCATAGGCCAGATTCTCGGCAAATCCCCAGTTGCCTGGAAGCTCACCATTGGCCATTTTCACCCGATCATCAACGGCCTTTTTCACCTGCGGTTGAAGTTTCAAATTTTGCGGCAGTTCAGTGAGTTTCTGCGCCAGCTCAATGAGTTTTGATCTATCGAGTCTGCCGTTATAATCCTGATCCCATTTCTGATTGACATAGGGGCGCCAGTTCGCCAGGCATTTTTTAGAGCTGTGCAGCTCTTTTGGAGCCACATCGGCGACGATCTGAGCATTTTGCAGCTTATCACGATAAACTTTACTCATCTGCTCGGATTCAGATTTGCTGATCAGCTGCTCGGCGATTAATTTTTCAGCATACAAACCCCGAGTGCTCGGCAGCTTCTTGATCATCGCATACATCTGAGGCTGCGTGCCGGATGGCTCATCAGCCTCATTATGACCATGACGACGATAACAGACAAGATCAATGACCACATCTTTATTAAATTTCATCCGATAATCCATGGCGATAGCCGCGACACGAATGACAGCCTCAGGATCATCGGCATTAACGTGAAATACCGGCGCCTCAACCATTTTGGCAATATCGGTACAATAAAGACTGCTTCTATTGTCTTCACGCTTGTTGGTGGTGAAGCCCACCTGGTTATTGATGACGATGTGAAGCGTTCCACCGGTTCCATAATAGCGTGTCTGCGACAAGGCAAAGGTTTCCATCACCACGCCTTGTCCACAAAAAGCCGAATCGCCGTGCATCACTATGGGCACCACCTTGTCATAAGCGCCTTTGCCAAAGCAGTCCTGTTTGGCTCGCGCCGCTCCTTCAACAACGGGATCAACAGTCTCAAGATGAGACGGATTAAAAGCCAGAGACAGATGCACATCTTCACCTTGTGTCTTATGCCAAGAGGCAAAGCCCAGGTGATATTTGACATCGCCCGAGAGGAATTTTTTATCCTGAGAACCCTCGAATTCGCGAAACAGATTCTCCGGTGATTTTCCTAAAATATTGACCAGCACATTCAAACGACCACGATGCGCCATCCCCATTGCCAGCTCTCTGACTTCATAACTGCCGGCTTTGTCGATTATCTCATTGAGCGCCGGAATCAAAGACTCTCCTCCCTCCAGGGAAAAACGTTTCTGGCCGACGTATTTCATGCCTAGATATTTCTCCAGACCTTCCGCCGCCGTCAAGCGCTCCAAAAGCCATTTCTTTTTCTGTCCAGATAACGGTTTATTGTGTTTCTCAATTCGCTCTCTTAGCCACATCTTCTCACTCATATTGGTCAGATGCATATACTCAAAGCCGATGCTACCGGTGTAGACTTCCTTTAAACCCTTGATGATATCTTTTAATTTCATCGGTTTGTTATCGGAGAAGATACCAGCATTGAAGCTGTCTTCCATATCTGCGGGTTTAAGTCCATGGAAATGAGGATGAAGCTCAGGCGCATCCTCACCAGAATTGATGCCTAAAGGATCGAGTTTCGCACGTTTGTGTCCCATGTTGCGATAGGTATAAATGAGATCCATCACCGCCGAGGTTTTATCTCCTCCGTCTGGAAACTCTCGAGTATCCTCGATGCTAGAACTCACCGTACCCTTTAAGTAAATCGGCGTCTTCACCAGCTCGATAAAATGCTCGCGTACAGCTCGGTGTGACGCCTCGGCTTCATGGTCTCTTAGAGTGTCAAAATAGACTCTCCAGCTTGGATCAACCGACTTTGGATCAGAAAGATAGTCCTCATAGATGGCATCGAGATAAGCACTGCTGCCACCTGATAACTGTGATGATGCCCACCATTGAGACATCGATTCTCTTGACGATTCACTCATAATCAATAACGCTCTTGTTCGCCGTTTTAAATTTATAAACTGTTTTTTAACATCATCGATCTTAATTTACCGATGGCTTTGGTTGGATTTAATCCTTTCGGACAGACGCTGACGCAATTCATAATGGTTCGGCATCTAAACACACTAAACGGATCTTCTAAATCTTTCAATCTCTCTTTAGTCGCCGCATCACGCGAATCGATCACAAAGCGATAGGCCTGCAACAATCCTGAAGGGCCGATAAATTTATCGGGATTCCACCAGAATGAAGGGCAGGACGTTGTGCAACAGGCACATAGAATACATTCATAAAGCCCGTCGAGTTTAGCTCGCTCTTCAGGCGACTGCAATCTCTCTTTTGCAGGCTCTGCACCCTCTTCGGGAATCAAATACGGTTTGACCTTCTCATAGTTTTTATAAAACTGATCCATGTTGACGATCAAATCACGAATCACAGGCAATCCCGGCAAGGGTTGAAGCTTAATCGGCTGTTTCAACTCACCGATAGAAGTAATGCAGGCCAGACGGTTCATGCCGTTGATATTCATGCCGTCTGAGCCACAAACCCCTTCGCGACACGAACGGCGAACCGCCAGTGTCGGATCTTGCTGTTTGATCAGCTCGATTGCCGTCAATACTTTCGTGCCCTCATTTTCAACCGTGACGCTGTAGTCTTGATAATAGGGTTTTTTATCTACTTCAGGATTGTAGCGATATACTGAAAATCTAACGTCCATCGTCTTCTCCTTAGTAGCTTCTGACTTTGGGTTTAAAAGGTTCTAATTTCTCAGGCGTCATATTGACAGCTCGAGTGGTAAATCGATCACCATCTAAAAAATAAAGTGAATGTTTAAGCCAGTTCTCATCATCGCGATTTGGATAATCCTCACGCGAGTGTGCTCCTCTTGACTCAGTTCGAGTCAACGCCAAAAGCGCCGTTGCCATCGCCGTATCCATCAGATTGTCGAGCTCAAGCGCCTCAATGCGCGCGGTATTAAAGACATGGGAATGATCGTCCAGTGTGGCTTTTTCAACACGTTGACGTAGCGACTGCAAACGCTTGAGTCCATCTTCCATCTGCTCATGAGTTCTGAAAACCGAGAAATCGGTCTGCATGGCTTTTTGCAGCTCAATGCGAAGATTGGCAACCTTCTCACCCTCTTTGTTGTTCTCCCAGCGATTGTAGCGCGCCATGGCTTCATCCAAAGCACCAGCCGCAGGATCGAGTTGCTTCAAACCAGCACGCAACTGATCTTCGGCATGAATGCCTGCCGCGCGACCAAAGACCACAAGATCTAAAAGCGAATTCGATCCCAATCGATTGGCACCATGAACCGATACACTGGCACACTCACCAACGGCATAAAGTCCATCGATAACCACATCTTCACCGGCGTCATTCTGTGTCAGCGCCTGACCAAATTTATTGGTCGGGATTCCACCCATCATATAATGACAGGTCGGCACCACAGGAATGGGAGACACAAGAGGATCAACACCGGCAAAGGTCATGGCCAGTTCACGAATTCCTGGCAAACGCTCTTTGATAACGCTTTCATCCAGATGAGTCAAATCGAGATTGACACAATCGACCCCAGCAAATTTCAATCCTCTGCCTTCATTGATCTCTTGCTGCGAGGCTCTTGATACCACATCACGAGATGCCAGATCTTTGGCATTGGGTGCATAGCGCTCCATAAAACGCTCACCATCTTTGTTTCTAAGCACGCCACCCTCACCACGGCAACCCTCGGTGACAAGCACGCCTGCCCCGGCAATGCCGGTTGGGTGAAACTGCCAAAACTCCATATCCTGAACTGGAAAACCGGCTCTCAAAGCCATGCCGATGCCATCTCCGGTATTGATATGTGCATTGGTGCTGGATTCATAAATTCTGCCAGCGCCCCCCGTGGCCAGAATCGTGATTTTAGCTTTAAAAAACACGATCTCGCCGTTTTCCATGTTCATGGCTAAAACACCGGAAATGGCATTATCAGACGCCTTAACCAGATCTAGCGCATACCATTCATTGTAGAATTTCGTCGCATATTTCAAGTTGCCCTGATACAGCGTGTGTAAAAGCGCATGCCCGGTTCGATCAGAAGCCGCACAGGTTCGCTTGGCAATATTGCCAACATCGTGATTTCTCGACATGCCACCAAAGGCGCGTTGGTAGATTTTGCCGTTCTCCAGGCGAGAAAAAGGCATGCCCATATGCTCAAGCTCAATGATGGCCTGCGGTGCATTTTCGCACATATACTCAATGGCATCTTGATCCCCGATATAATCGGAACCCTTCACCGTGTCATAAGTATGCCAGCGCCAGTCATCCGCCGGCAAATCATCATCAAAATCATCGACATTCCCCAGAGCCGCCGCGATTCCGCCTTGCGCCGAGACAGTGTGAGAACGCGTTGGAAAAACCTTGGAGATGGCAGCCGTTTTAAAACCGGACTGAGCCAGTTGAAAAGCCGCACGCATGCCAGCTCCTCCCGCGCCGATGACAATGGCATCAAATTCTTGTGTTGCAATATTCATGCTCAATCACCTCTGAAATTAAAATAAGATACATAAAAGCCAGATAAAACAGGCCAAATAGCCGACGATGGCGCCGACCTGAAGCAAACCACCTAACCAGGCACATTTGATATAATCGGTAAAAATCGTCCACATCCCTATCCAGGCATGCGCCACAACAGACAGAAATGCCAGGATGGTAAAGACTCTGACCCAGCCATTTTGAAAGATCATCAACCAGTCATAATAAGAACCATCATTACTCATGCAGAAAATAGTGACAATCGCAAAGATCGCATAGAGTAAAATGATGATAGCGGTGACACGCTGAAGGAAAAAATCCTTCAGACCAGAACGTGTTAAAGAGGTTACATTACCCATATCCAAAGCCCCCAGAAAATTGTGACCAACACACCTAAAATCAACACAATAACGGAAGTTGCCTTAGCCGTGTCCATTGACTCACCGAAACCGATATCCATGATAAGATGGCGAATACCGGCGATAACATGATAGGATACAGCCGATAAAAACACCCAGACCATGATGCTCCATGGCGAATGAATCATGAGCATCTTGACATAAGAGAAGCTCTCGGCGCAATACAACGAAGCGCTTAAACCCCATAATAAAAACGGTAACAGCACCACCATAAGCACTCCGGTGATGCGATGAAGAATTGAGCTTATTGCCGTCACCGGAAAGCGATAACCGGCGATTGAGCCAAGCCCGATATTTCGTGGCCCTTGGTTTTTCATCTATACGACTCCTGTTGTTAATTTTGCCTGCCCCAGACGGAAAAACACAACCGCTGCTTTGGTCGCCTGGAATACGTGGACACCAAATAGTGTAGACAAATGATCAGCAATTTGTGGTTTCATTTTCGCCATTTTTGGCTATTTTCACCTTGGCTTAAGCCTAAAATGCTTAAACGACCAGACGGGGGCATGATTTTTGTTTGCTCATTTTATCATAAAATATATTTTGCACCAGAGTGGTGGAAGCACAATTTCAGCATTTAAACGTAATAAAATTACGACAGCATCAATGAACTTGCCGATTGACGTTTGACTTCCATCAAAGAATGAGATTAAATAGCCGAGCATTCAATGTGAAGAAATCTTTACAAAGACACATAGTGACCTGACTCTTACTTCACAACTTCGCATTATTTTATTATGCTAATTAAATTAACTTTTTACCAAAATCTCATGGAGAAGAATAATGACAAAAACCGCCACATTACACGTTGAACATAAAGATTTAACCCTAGAGCTTCCAGTATACACTCCGACACTTGGGCCTGAAACTGTCGATGTCTCATCGTTGGTTAAAAACCGCTTGTTCACCTTTGACCCAGGTTTTCTATCAACGGCTGCCTGCGCCTCTGAGATCACCTACATCAATGGTCTTGAAGGCATTCTTCTGCATCGGGGCTATCCGATTGAGCAATGGGTTTCCAAAGCATCCTATATGGAGATCTGCTTCGCGCTTATCTATGGTGATCTGCCCGATAAAAAACAGCTCGATGACTTCAGCACAGAGATTCTTGCCAATATGACTGTCTCTGAAAATGTCTCCTCCGCAATAATGGCACACAGCAAAGACACACACCCGATTGCCATGCTGATGTCCGCTGTCAGCATCTTGGCCGGCGAAAACCATCATACCATGAACAACAATGACGCAAAAATGCGAGCCGAGGCTGCCAAAGCGATTATCGCCAAAATTCCGACCATGGTTGCCATGTGTTATCGACACAGCAAAGGCTTGTCGTTTATGGCACCAAAAACTGATTACAGTTTTGCCGAAAACTTCCTGTATATGATGTTTGCCGATTCCATCGACTACCGCCCCAACCCAATTCATGCCAATGCCATGGATAAGATCTTTATTCTTCATGCCGATCATGAACAAAATGCCTCAACCTCCACGGTTCGCCTGGCTGGATCCACAGGAACCGATCCATTTGCCGCCATTGTCGCCGGCATCGCTGCCTTATGGGGGCCTGCTCATGGTGGTGCCAATGAAGCGGTTATGAAAATGCTGGGTGAAATTGGCACAGTGGACAATATTTCTTTATTTGTTGAAAAAGCCAAAGACAAGGATGATCCATTCCGACTCATGGGTTTTGGACATCGAGTCTATAAAAACACCGATCCACGCGCCACGGCAATGAAGAAAGCCTGTGAAAGCATTCTGGCACAACTCGGCGACAGCGATAATCCACATCTTCATATCGCCAAAGAGCTTGAGCAGATTGCACTCCATGATCAATACTTCATCGACAGAAAACTCTTCCCTAATGTGGATTTTTATTCCGGCATCATCTTAAATACGTTGAACATCCCTACCAGCATGTATACACCGATATTCGCCCTGGCTCGCACCTCAGGCTGGATTTCTCAATGGGATGAAATGATGTCTGACCCTAAAAACAAAATTGGTCGTCCTCGCCAGCTTTATACCGGTCATGGCAAGCGTGATCTGCCAGAACTGGCAGAGCGAAATGCCGCCAACGTAGAATTTTGAGGTGGGGGAAGTTATTTTGCGCACATTCCCTATCGCTATGTCTTAGGAAAGACCATATTGCAATGGCTCTGAATCGTCTGTGAACGAATGACTCAACTGTATTTAAAGTGCAATTTATCGTTTCTGACCGTCAGTTCAACGCGCCCTCCGGATGAAAGTTTGCCAAATAGAATCTGCTCAGCCAGGGGCTTTTTGATCTGCTCTTGAATAAGCCTTGCCATAGGGCGCGCGCCCATCTTCTCATCATAACCATTGATAGATAACCACTCTTTGGCCTTAGCATCGACCTCCAGTGATACGGCACGCTGATCGAGCTGCCCCTGAAGCTGTGCCAGAAATTTATCGACCACAGAGGTGACATCTTCCCGACTCAGACGTTCAAATTGAATAATCGCATCCAAACGATTCCTGAATTCAGGTGTGAAGATTCGTTTAAGCGCATCCATACTGTCAGGCGCTGAATCCTGTTCGGCAAAGCCCATACTGTTTTTCTGCGACTCAAAGGCGCCAGCATTGGTCGTCATGATAATAATCACATTACGAAAGTCAGCTTTGCGGCCGTTGTTATCCGTTAAAGTTCCATGATCCATCACTTGCAAAAGAATATTATAGACATCCGGATGTGCCTTTTCCATCTCATCCAAAAGCACCACACAAAATGGATGTTTCGTCACCGCTTCGGTCAAAAGCCCCCCTTCTTCATATCCGACATAGCCCGGAGGCGAACCAATGAGCCGTGATACCGTATGACGCTCCATATATTCAGACATATCAAAACGCAATAGCTCAACACCCAGGAGATTGGCGAGCTGTTGTGATACTTCCGTCTTCCCTACACCAGTTGGTCCCGCAAACAAAAAAGAACCCCATGGTTTATTCGGATCGCGAAGACCCGCTCGCGCTAGCTTTATCGTATCAACCAAGGCTTCTATAGCCTTATCCTGACCATAAACCAGCATTTTCAAATCTTTTGCCAGTGAGGCGATAGCCTCTTTATCACTGCTTGATACCGTCTTTGCTGGAATTCTGGCAATACGGGCAACCATATCCTCGACATCGGCCACATTGATCAATTTTTTCTTTTTAGTCGCTGCAATCGTCTGCTGATAGGCACCAAGCTCATCGATAACATCGATCGCCTTATCCGGCAGAAAGCGCTCACCGATATGTTTGGCTGACAACTCCGCCGCCGCATGCAAGGCAGGAAGCGTGTATTTAATGCTGTGATGTTTTTCAAAATAAGGCTTCAATCCTTTTAGTATCTCAAACGTCTGCTCAACCGTTGGTTCTTCGACATCAATTTTTTGGAATCGTCTGGCTAAGGCATGATCTTTTTCAAAAATTGTCCGATATTCCTGATAAGTTGTCGATCCGATACATTTAAGCTCTCCTGAGGCCAAGAGGGGTTTGATGAGATTCGAGGCATCCATGACACCTCCTGATGCCGCTCCCGCGCCGACGATGACATGAATCTCATCAATAAACAAAATAGCACCTTCTTCATCGTGCAGCTGTTTGAGCACATCTTTCAGACGCTTCTCAAAATCACCTCTGTATTTTGTTCCTGCCAGAAGTGCCCCCATATCAAGCGAATAAATCGTGCCGCCTAATAACACATCAGGCACTTCATTATCGACGATTTTTTTGGCCAGCCCCTCGGCAATAGCCGTCTTACCGACACCCGCCTCACCGACTAATAATGGGTTGTTCTTACGTCGGCGACACAGAACCTGAACTACGCGCTCAACTTCATAGTCTCTGCCGATAAGCTTGTCGATTTTTCCATTTTTAGCACGCACATTAAGATTCACGGCATATAATTCCAGTGGCGTTTTTTCTCTCTGTTCATCAATAGCCGGAGAGACTGATTGTGGCTGGCTAGGAGGGATATGAGAGCTATTGCTGTTTGACATACCATGAGAAAGATAATTAACGACATCAAGGCGAGTTACGTTCTGCTGTTTTAATGCCATAACAGCTTGAGAATCCTGTTCACTGAAAATAGCCACCAATACATTTGAACCTTGAACTTCACCCCGCCCTGACGACTGAACATGAAATACAGCACGCTGCAAAACCCGCTGGAAACCCAGCGTTGGTTGTGTGTCTTTTCCCGGCTCAGAAAGCTTTGGTGTAGATTGTTCGATATATGCCTCCAGCGCACCTCTTAATTCTTTAAGATCGGCACCACAGGCTCTTAACACTTTTTTTGCATCGGCATTTTCAATCAATGCAATCAGCAAATGCTCCACAGTCAGATATTCATGTTTTTTATCTCTCGCATACTGAAATGCCTGATTCAAAGTTAATTCTAATTCTTTGCTCAACATACGAAAATCCCAGCATTATCCTTTTTGCTATCTTGATTTTAATGATAGCCGAAAGCCGGCGACAAAAAAAGGATGGTAATCATGATTCAATGTGAGATTTTAACGCCTCGGTAATGTTGTCACATTGATCCAATCGCTGTATAGAACCATTCTGTTCAACAAATGACCAATGAATCTTATCAATTGTATCTTCACAACATATTGATAAAATATAATCATCAAAAAAAATAAAACTATGATAGTTATTGTTGCTTTCAGGAAAACAACAAATATGATCTTCAATGAAAAAAACATGCTGATCAAGTCCGTGAGCTATACCCTGTCCCGTTAATTTCAAACTCGCCTCTTTCAATGTCCACAGGCGATAGAATCCCTTATCTCTTTCATTTTCAGGCAAAGACCATAACCATTGAAACTCATCCTCGGAAAAGTAACGCTTGGCAATCTCCATCGTATTGATGCGCCGCTTTATCCTTTCAATATCAACACCCAGCTTTCCTGACTCAGATATCGCCATAACCAGCCAGCTTCCACTGTGAGAAATATTAAAGTCTAATGTTGCATCCTGGTAGAGCACAAATGGACGCCCTCGATCGTCATGGTAGAATTGAAGTTCTCTGGCAGAGATGCCCAGATGCCTGCTTAACACCTTCCTTCTTAACCACTGTGAAGCGATAAATTCCCGACGTTTATCATTATTTTTATAGCTTCTGGAGGCCTCTAAGATTTCATCCGTTATCCAGGATGGCTCAACATTTACGGCATTCAGGTCAAGGCAATAAATTACAGGCATTCTTGCTCCTTCGACCGCAAAAATACGGTGATGGCATCAAAACCCTTAGCAATACTTTCATAATCATGTCCCTGCCCATATTGCAGGTCAATAGAAGCTTCTGGCATATGTCTAATACTGTGCTCAGGCAGGCAAATCGTATCATCCTGCTGTAACAACAAAAGATAATCCTGCTGACGGGAAATAGGTTCTTTCGGTGCCAGCGCTATAAGGTGCTGACCTTCCAGATATTCATGACTCAAGAGATCAAATGCTTGAATAAAGGCATAAAGATCCTCAACCATAGCCGGATTGATCAAAATCACGGCACTGATATCATCACGATCCTGCATGAAGATATGCGCCATAAAACCACCGAGAGAGCTGCCGATGATACATTTTCTACCCTGAGCCTGATCAAGCTTCAACGACAGCTCAAACAATGTTTCTTTTCCATTTACATCAAAAGAAGGCATCTCAATGATAGCATGAGGATAAAGAACAGATAGAAATTGCTTAAGAGCGACAGCTTTAGGGGAAACCGCTGATCCTTTATAACCATGAAGATAAAGAAAATAATCCATTAACCGTTCCTGTGTATCAGAAGAAAACCAGCAAATACGGCACACATCGAGATGGCAACACTCAAAATAATATAGGTTAAAGCCTTAAGCCACTGACCTTTCTGTATCAATATCAAGGCATCGAGGCTGAAGCTTGAAAACGTCGTAAATCCGCCTAAAAATCCGGTTATCAAAAAACTTCTTAAATGAGGAGCCAAAAGATGTTCTACCATGGATGCACGTTGAAAAAAAGCCGCCAAAACACCTATCATGAAACAGCCCAGAATATTGACCATCAAAATACCATACGGAAATGAAGTCCCTAAGCATTTATTGATCAGTGTTGAAAAACCAAAACGCCCGGTAGCGCCTAGTCCACCACCGATAAAAATAAATAACAGCGCCATGACAGGGCTATGCTTTTACCAACCACTTATTGATAGCATCTATATCTGTATATGACAATACTCCAGCATCGGCTTTTAGCGTTAATAAATCATTTATATAGCTGTATTTTGCCTGCGCATATTGTTGTTGCGCCTCAAACAGCTGTTGCTGCTGATTTAAAAGATCAACGATCGTCTGTGTTCCCACATCATAACCGGCCTGCATTGCCTTAACCGAAGCTTCCGCCGCGATAACCGCCTGATGATAAGCCTCCACCTGAGCAATATCAGACAACACATCCAGATAAGCTGTTTTGACGCTACTCTCCGCTTCTCTTTGTGCCTCCAACAATGTAAAATCTGCCGCTTTTTGCGTGTATTTTGCCTGCCTTAAAGAGGCATAATCGGCACCGCCATTGATGAGATTCAAGCTAGCAGTAACTCCCGCTGAGGCTGAATTTGATCCGGATGTATAACCACTGTTTTGATAACTCAGGGTTCTATTGGCCGTCGCTGACAAAGAAGCCGAAGGAATGAAATTTCCCCATTCGACGTCGACTCCGGCATCGGCAACAGACAACAAATAGGCGTTTTGTACGATATTAAGATTGCTTTTCATCGCTATCTGTAACCATTTATCCATATTATCAGGTTGTGGCTTGTCAAATGGAAATTTATCAGACAATGCATCAATTTTTGCTATTTTCCCTCCGGTAATTTGTGCCAAGGTGGCATAAGCCGTAGCCAGAGTACTCTTGGCCTGCACCTCCGAGGCTACCGCCTGCTCATATTGCGCTTTAATAGACTGGACATCGGTGATGGCCGACATGCCAACCTTATATTTCTCTTCAGTTTGATCTAATAGCTCTTTATTCCATTTTTTATTGGCCTCGGCATAGACCAGATTATCCTCAGCCTGCAAAATGTTAAAATAGGCAGATGCTGTAGATAAAATCAGGCTCTGCTGAGCCTGGGCAAAGGTAATGCCATCCGCTTTGAGCTGATATTGTGCCTGAGAAAAGGTCTTCCATGTCGCCCAGTCGAAAATACTCTGACTCGCTGTCAGTTCAGGTTCCTGAGTAAAATAATAATTTTTACTCGGAGAAGTTGCCGTTGAGCTGTAATTTTCTTGAGCATCATAACTGATAGCAACTGAAGGCAGCAAGGCAGCCAGAGCAATGGGCACATTACGTTTATTCGCCTCAAAGGTCGCTTCTGCCGCCTTGTAGGTTCCATTATTGCTCTCTGCCAACTGATAGACTGCCGCGAGATTTTTGCCCGCTGCCTCTTTAGTAACAGCGGCATACAAATTTGAGCTCAATAACGCTCCAACCAATATCAATATCCCTTTCTTCATTTATCGTCTCACATGTTTAAAATTGGAAATCATCTTTGTGATCTTCCTGTTTTTGGTTAGCATCTTCATAGATATCAAAAAGAACCTGCTGCTGATGTTGATCCTCGGCTGATTTGGTAATCATCATAACCGTTTTATAGCAGACATGATCAACAATTATCAGCATTCTACCACCGATCACAAGATGTTTTAATAAACTGGAATCCAATGTCTTTTGCGCCGATGTCACCACGATGACATCATAAAGATTTTCAGAACTCAGCAGCTGAAATGCATCTCCATAACGATATTTTATATTATAAATTCCCAAAGATTTAATCGTATGTTTAGCATGATTAATAAAATCTTCATGAATATCAAATGTTTCCACCATTTTTGATAATTTAGCCATCAAAGCCGTCAAATAACCACAGCCAGTGCCCACTTCAAGCACATGGTTATGAGATTTCAAGTCTAGCACCTTTAGGATCTTAACGATCATCTGAGGTGCCATGGCAAATTGATTGTGATTGAGTGGAATTTCCGCCTCCGAATAAGCCAAAGTTTTCATATTCTTTGGCAAAAAAGCTTCTCTTGGAATTTCTATAATGGCATCCAGCAACTCACCATACGGAATGCCCAGCGTTCGGATCTGCTGTTTGATCATATTTTCTTTTGCATATTCAATATTCATGCATTCAACCTGAAATTGAGTAATCTTTCGATTGAGATAATTCATGCACATATTGTAAACCCAGCAGCCCAAACATTCAAATAAGTATTTAGCATATTCAGGTAGTCAGCGTTCCACAACATCTTCCATTCCACATCTTGCACTTCCTTATTTAGACAGAAAGATAAAGATATAAGATTAAGTTGACCTAAAAATTAATTAATAATCACATTTTCTAAATTGCTCTATGGTTCAATTTTTCTTGCAGATCCTATATTGCATTGCCTACAATGAATCAAAGCAGGAACATATAAAAATCGACCATGGAAGAGCTTCAACAACTTATCAATCATATTGAAGATCAGCTTAAAAAACGGCAAAGTAATGATGCGCTAATTTTATTTTTTCGCGAGTGTCTTCATATTATAAAAGCCATTTCGCTACTCAAGAGAAACCTATCACAACAAGAGCAAAACAGTGCAATCCCAATACTCACAAGAACGGTATTTGAATACCATATCAATTCTACAATTCTTATCAAAGACTCCCATTATATTCATACGTTAATCTACCAAGACAATCAAGAACTTTTAAAATTTCAAAACGAGCTGCCTGAAGAATATAGAACATCAGAAAGCCAACAAGCTAAAGAAAAAGTAGAGCAAGATATAAGAAAAGCAGAGAAACAACAACCCTTTTATACTAAAAAATTCAAGCATAGCATCCCAGGAAAATTACATTATATAGATCAGCTACAAAGCAATTCTGATAATATCAAAGATGGTTTTTATGCTGTCTACCGTCTATTATCAAGATATACACATGCTAAAATCAATAACGATTCGTCTATAGCAGAGAGTTGCTGCTCATTTGCCAAAAAGGTTCTTAACGATATGTTAGATTATCTTCAACATGCACAGGTATAATACAACCAACATTTCTGCACTTTTGCTTATTTTATTGACTTATGGTGAAACGATAAAGCAATGCAAACTCCGGGCATAAAAAAACCAGCTTTTAGCTGGTTTTATAAGAATTAAAGACCTGACGATG